>NZ_JBTRXV010000073.1:0-22033 GCF_054608695.1 Thiomonas sp. | reverse complement strand
ACCCGCGGGCATTGCGCACCATTGCTACATCGGTCTTCCGCGGCACCGCATTCCACCTTGCCACAACCGGAGCACGCTGTGTTTCTTCGGCGCGATTTGCGGCAACGGGCCGATTACTTCGCTAACCCTGCATTCGAGCGGGACGCGCCAAAAGCGGCGCGCCCCTCAATTTGAACGTTGGGCGTCTATCTACTTTAGGGGAAGTCGAGAATGAAGTCTCAATCCAAGCCTTCTACAGAGTTGCCGACTCATCACTTTGAGCGGCAACAGGACTGGTCTACTTGGCTAAATGAAAATCACACCACATCGCCCGGCGTGTGGTTGCAGCTCGCAAAAAAAAGTACGGATATACCGTCAGTTTCATACGAGGAAGCCATCAAAATTGCGCTTTGCTTCGGATGGATAGATGGACAAAAGCAAACCCACAGCGAGCAATTCTGGCTCCAGAAATTTACTCGGCGCTCGGACAAAAGCGTTTGGTCGAAAATCAATAAGGACAAGGCGCTCGCTCTAATTAAAACGGGGAAAATGAAACCAGCCGGACTCAAAGAGATTGAGCGTGCGAAGATAGACGGACGCTGGGATGCTGCGTATGACTCGGCCAGCAAGGCAACTGTACCAAGTGATTTTCAGTCCGCGCTGGACAGTAATACGCAAGCAAAAGACTTCTTTGAAACGCTCGACAGTCGGAATCGGTACGCTATTCTGTTCAGGATTCAAACCGCAAAAAAGGCTGAAATGCGCGCCAAGAAAATTTCACAGTTTGTGTTAATGTTGGAACGACACGAGAAGGTGCATCCGTGACCAATTCATGCAGTCCTGCTAGAAAAACGCCCAACCCTACGCTCAAGCGGGACTGCGCAAAAGCGCGCAGCCCCTTAGCTTTACGTTGGGCATTGTGAACACACGATGAGCAAAAATAATATTCTCGAAGAGATCAAGCGCACAGCAGAAGCTAACGGCGGAATTCCGCTTGGAAAGCAGAGATTTTTTCAGGAAACTGGTATCAAAGAATCAGATTGGTCTGGAAAGTTTTGGACAAGATGGAGTGATGCCGTTAAAGATGCAGGATATTCACCAAATAAAATGCAAGATGCATTTTCGGATGAGTCATCACTTGAGGCGTATGCTTCGCTTATAAAACAACTTGGTCATGTACCGACATCTCCGGAATTAAGGATGGAGGCAAGGAGTGATGTCGATTTCCCGAGCCATAATACTTTTTCTCGCTTTGGCTCTAAACAGCAGCTTCTCGATAAATTGCTTGCCTTCTGTCGGATTAACGAAAATTACAGCGATCTGGTTTTTGTTTTAGGCAAGCTGCCCAGAAAAGAACATTCACCCGACATACCAACAAAAATAGAACACGGCCACGTATACCTTCTTCATTTCGGTGGAGAGGAGTACAAGATTGGTTGCAGCAATAATGTGGAGAGACGATTCAGAGAGATAAAAACTCAAATGCCCTACGAAGGAAAAATAATCCACGCAATCGAGACTGGTGACCCAGAAGGCATTGAGGCCTACTGGCATCAGTACTTCAAGGACAAAAGACTAAAGGGCGAGTGGTTTAAGCTGTCGGCCAGTGACGTAAAGTATTTCAAGAAAAGAAAGTTGATGTGAAAAAGCCCAACCCGGCAGTCAAGCGGGACTGCGCAAAAGCGCGCAGCCCCTTTACGTTGGCCGGCATTTATGAGGACACACAAACTCCGCTAGATGTTGCTCGCCATTTTTGCGATGTTTTCAATTGCCGGTGCGATTTCGCTGCGCTCTACAAGCAAATCGAATGATTCCGTCCGTGGACCGAAATCCCCTTGCGAATTTCGGTCAACCTGGCGTGACTGTTTGGTGGTTTGCGCTTGGTGTGACCTGACCGCGCACGCGGGCTCTGCGCCTGCCCTTCATCGAGGGGGCGAACAAGCGGCCGCCCACCAACGCGCCATCGCCGCGGCTGGCCGGGCGGCGCCGCCGGCGCGTACGCGTTAGGCACGCGCCGGCCACATATCCTCCAGGCCGTTGATGCCCTTGCCGTGGAGAGCATGTTGGGATGTCGTACGGAGTGCTTTCCAGCGGCCGCGTCGATGGGTTGGGTTCAACTAGCATGGGTGCGCGCCAACATGAATGCTTATTTATTGCCTCCACGCTGGAACCGTCTCGACGACCTTGAACTGCCGGTCGTCAGGCGCTTCGCTGCGCTGGGGCGATGGCGCTGGGTGCGGTCCGGCGTCGGCATGGTCAACGTCTTGGCCGACGGTTGGATCTATCTCCCGATCACGGTGGCGGTCTACCTGCTGGCGCGTGGGAGTGCCTGGCAGATGATCGGCCAAGCGGTTTTGGCGACGCTGCTTGCGCATATCGTGCATGTCCTGCTGAAGCACGGACTGAAACGCCCGCGCCCCTTCGACCGCGACCCGGCGCTTGCGGCGCGAACGCGTGTACTCGGCCGCTATGCGTTTCCAAGTGGTCATTGCATGACGCTGACCTGCGTCGTTGTGCCGATCGTTCACAACGTGCCGTGGCTGTGGCCGCTGGCAACCTTGGGTGTCGCGCTGCTCGCGGTATGCCGGATCATCGCGGGCCACCACTATCCGACCGACGTGCTGGCCGGAATCTTCATCGGCCTGGGCGTTGCATGGCCGACGGTGGCGTTCGCGTTGATCAAATGAGTGCCGCGGGTATCGCGCGGGACGGGGGGCTGCGATTCGGCCACGCCAAAGTGAGACAGAACCAAGAAAGTGCGATGCGGCCGCCGGCCCGAAGGGCTGTAAGCCGTAGTGCCTGACATGGCGACGATGCGCGAATAGGACACCGTGCGCCGGCGGATTCGCCATGGTTCAGTCCGACGTCACGGTCCTTTCTGGATGGGCGACGATGGACATTACATTCAAGTTGTGCGATGTTCGTTCCCGTCCAGCCAGGGAGCCGCCGATGAAAATCATGCCAGCGCCCAGTCGTCGCAACGCGGCAGCGCATCCTTGCGAACAGTGCTTCCAGGGCCGGTTCTGTCTGCCCATCGCACTGCCTCAAGATGAATCGGCATGCATGCGCGACATCATGCAAGCCACGGTGCGCATGCACAAGGGCGAGGCGCTGTTCAAGGCGGGCCAGCCGGTCAACAAACTCTACTCGGTGCATGCGGGCTCGTTCAAGTCGGTGCTCAGCAGCCCCGACGGACGCCAACAGATCGTCGGCTTTCACGTCGCGGGAGAGTTGATGGGGCTGGAGAGCTTCGCGATGAAAACCTTCGCGACCGATGGCGTGGCGCTGGAAGACAGCGAGGCCTGCGAAATCGATGTCGGCATCCTGGAACGGCACGCCGCCTCATCGCCGGCCCTGCAGCACCAGATTCATTGCCTGATCGGCAACCGGCTGGCGAACGCCCAGCAAAACCAGTTCGCCCTGGGCAGCATGCATGCCGAGGAGCGGCTGGTGCGCTTCCTTCTCGATCTGTCCCAACGCCACAGGGCGCGCGGGCTCTCGCCCGATGCCTTCGTGTTGAGCATGACGCGGCAAGACATCGCCAGCTATCTGGGCTTGAAGCTGGAGACGGTCAGCAGGTTGATGACGCACCTGCATCGCGATGGGCTCCTGGAGGTGATGCAGCGCCAGGTCCGCATCACCAACCGCGACGGCCTCACCGCTCTGCTCACGCCGCCAGAGCATGAACGGATTGCAAGGCAGGCTCCACGGCGCCATTTGTCGGGCCTTGGGGCGCGAAATTCCACCGCGCATGGTTGATGCGGCCTCTCAAGGAAACGCAGGGCCGCCCCAAGTTTCCTTGACCCCCGCGGGGGTCGGGTCGGCGGGCCGACCCTGGGGGCGCTCAAAGGCAGGGCGCTCGCTAAAGGCTGTATATAAAAACAGTTAACATGGCCTCCCGGCTGCTCAACGCCACGCCCATGGCGGGCCGTGGCAGGTGCGCCGGGGTTTGGGGTGCTGGCCATGTTGCGTTGTCTGCTCATCGATTTCAATGCCTACTTCGCCTCGGTGGAGCAGCAGGCGCGGCCGGAGCTGCGCGGGCGGCCGGTGGGGGTGGTGCCGATGATGGCCGACACCACCTGCTGCATTGCCGCCAGCTACGAGGCCAAGGCCTTCGGCGTGAAGACTGGCACCCGGGTGGCCGAGGCGCGCAAGCTCTGCCCCGACATGGTGTTCGTCGAGGCGCGGCATGCGCTGTACGTGGAGTTCCACCACCGCGCCATCGCCGCGGTGGACCGGGTGGCGCCGGTGGAGTGGGTGCTGTCCATCGACGAGATGGCCTGCGGCCTGCCCATGGGTTGGAGCAGCCGCGAGCGCGCCACCGCGCTGGCGCTGCGCATCAAGGCCGGGCTGCGCGAGGCGCTGGGTGAATGCCTGCGCGTGTCGGTGGGCATTGCGCCCAATGTATTCCTGGCGAAGCAGGCATCGAACCTGCAAAAGCCCGACGGCCTGGTGGTGCTGGACGACACCGACCTGCCCGGCCCGCTGTTGCGCATGAAGCTCGACGACCTCACCGGCATCAACCGCGGCATGCTGGCGCGGCTGCATGCGCATGGGCTGACCACGGTGGCGCAGCTGTGGCGCGCGCGGCGCGAGCAACTCCACACCATCTGGGGCGGTGTCGGTGGCGACGACTTCCACGACCAGCTCCACGGCCTGCCGGTGCAACGCCTGGCCAGCCCGCGCCGCACCCTGGGCCACAGCCACGTGCTGCCACCCGAGCAGCGCAACCGCGACGACGCCTGCGCCGTGCTCGACCGCCTGACGCAAAAAGCCGCCATGCGCCTGCGCCGCGAAGGCCTGGTGGCCGGCGCCATGAGCGTGGGCCTGCGCTGCGCCGCCCGCGGCCAGGCATCGCAGCGTTGGGAACAGGCCGCACGCATGGCGCACACGCAGGACACCCAGACCCTGCTGCACACCCTGGCCGCGCTCTGGGCGGGTTTGCCGCCGCAGCTGCCGCCGCCGTTCAAGGTCGGCATGGTGCTGCACGACTTGCTGCCGCTGGCGCAAAGCAGCGCCGGCCTGTTCGATGACGACAGCCGCCGCAGCTGCCTGTGGCAGGCGGTGGATGCGCTGAACCTGCGCTACGGCAAGCACACCGTCTATTGCGGCAGCGCCCACCGCGCCCGCGACAGCGCGCCCATGCGCATCGCCTTCAACCGCATTCCCGACCCCGGCACCGAGGCGTGAGCCCTGTGGATGCCAGGGGCGCCATGGCATCGCCCTGACAGGCCTTCGACGGACATCCGCCAGCACCGCGAGCGAAACGTCCTGCCCAGCTCTCCGCTCCCAAGGAAACGAAGGGCCGTTCCCGAGTTTTCTTGACCCCCTCGGGGGGAGCCCGCTTGCGGGCTGCTGGGGGCGCTATGGAGGGGCTGAATGGTCGTGCCGATGCTGTTCGATTGTGGCAAAGGCGCAGACTCCTGATCCGCCAGCGCCCGGTCGGGTGGGCCGAACAGTTGCACCAGCCGCCGGCGCAGCCCGCGCGCGCGTGCAGCGTCGCGCAGCATGGCGATCCATTCGTGAAAGGTGAGGGTGATGGGGTTGTGGCTGCGGATCGGATGGACGATGCCGTAGACGCAGGGATGGGCCGGATCTTCCGGCGTGAAGCTGCCGAACAGCTTGTCCCACACGATGAACATGCCCGCGTAGTTGCGGTCGAGGTATTGCGGGTTGCGGGCGTGGTGCACGCGGTGGTGCGAAGGGGTGTTGAACACATGCTCCAGCCAGCCGAGCTTGCCCACCGCCTCGGTGTGAACGAAGAACTGGAAGGCCAGATTGATGGCGACCACGGTGACGATGTGCGCAGGGGCGAAGCCGATCCACGCCAGCGGCAGCCAGAACAGCCACATGCCCGAGATGGGGTAGGTGAGGCTCTGGCGGAACGCGGTGGAGAGGTTGAGCCGTTCCGACGAATGGTGGGTGACATGCGAGGCCCACAGCCAGCGCACGCGGTGGCTGGCGCGGTGAAACCAGTAGTAGAAAAAGTCCTGGGCGGCGACGAGCAAAACCACACTCCACCAGGTGGCGGGAATGTTGAACAGACGATGCCGCCAGAGCCCGACGAACAGGCCGAAGGTGAGCAGCCAGGCCACCGCGTCCGAGGCCTGGTGCATCAGCGCCAGGGCGGCGTTGGAGGTGGTGTCCGCCCAGGTGTAGTTGCTGCGGCCCATGCGCCTGAAATGCCAGGCTTCCCAGGCGATGAAGCCGAGGAAGACCGGACCGAGCAAGAGCAGGATGGGGTTGTCCATGCGGTGTTGAGTTTGGCTCTAAACCGGCGTGGTGGCGAGACTTGCGGCGCATGCGCGCGCCATCGCATCCAGGCAGCGCTGCATGGCGGGCTGCATGCAGCAGCGCAGCAGCAAGGCAACGAAGGGCTGCGACAGCGCCGCGCGCGGGGCGAAGGCGTAGCGCCATTCCACCGCGCAGCCGCGCGGCGGTATCGGTGGCGTCGGCGAAGGTCCAGCGGGCAACGCCTTGGCGCACCAGCCAGGAAAAGGGCGGGCGAAAGCCGCTCAGGGTGTAGGCATGCAGGTGAGGGCGCTGCAGGGCGGTGACGCGCTCGGTGAGCACCGAGCCGTCGCTGTTGGCAACGCGCCGCTCGCACCCCAGGGCCAGTGGCGACAGCAGGGTGATGGAGCGGATGGACGGAATCAGCCCGTAGCCGCGAAACAGGGGCGGAAAACGCACCGGGTCGGCCGAGAGATCGAACGCGGCGTCGGCGCTGCAGGGCAGGGTGGCTTGGGCCGTGCAGGACAGGTACATGGGGACATCGGGTGGTGTCGAAGCGGGCCGGCCCTGGCGTGCTTACGCCCCAAGCCCTGACGCGCTCGGCGCCGCGCGGCACACGGCGGCGAGCTTGTTGCCGTCGGGGTCGCGCACGTAGGCGGCGTAGAAGTCGGGGCCGTAATGCGGGCGCAGGCCGGGCGCGCCTTCGTTCGTGCCGCCTTGGGCGAGGGCTGCGGCGTGAAAGGCATCCACCTGCGCACGCGTGCGCGCGGCCAGCGCCACCATGGTGCCGTTGCCGGCGCTCGCGGGCTGGCCGTTGAAGGGCTGGCACAGCCACAACGCCAGTTCCTGCCGCCCGTCGTCGAGATAGGTGCCCCAACCGGCTTCGTCATCGGACGCATCGTCCCCCGTGTCACAACGCGCATGACCGAGCGCAGCCATCACCGGGTCGTAGAAGCGCACGGCCCGGGCCAGATCGTTGGTGCCGAGCATGAGGTAGGTGAACATGGAGTGCAATCAGTTGGATTTCACCGCGCCGCTTGAAGCGTACTTCGGCCTGACTAGGGTTGTTCGTGGTGGTTGCTCACGCAAAAATCTTCCCCGGATTCAAGATGCCTCTCGGGTCGAGGGCCTGCTTGATGGCGCGCATCACGTCCAGCGCGTCGTCGCCCGCTTCTTCGCGCAGGAACTCCTGTTTGTGCAGGCCGATGCCGTGTTCGCCGCTGCAGGTGCCGCCGAGTTTCAGCGCCCGGCGCACCAACTGCGCATTGAGGCGTTCGGCCAATTCGCGTTCTTCGGGTTTGGCCGGGTCGAGCAGGTAGCCGATGTGGTAGTTGCCGTCGCCCACATGGCCGACGACGAAGTAGGGCAGGCCAGCTGCTTCGGCCTCGGCGATGGTGGCGTTGATGCTCTCGGCCAGGCGCGAGATGGGCACGCAGGTGTCGGTGGTGACGCAGCGGCAGCCGGGCTTGGTTTGCAACGCAGAGAAGTAGGCGTGGTGCCGCGCCTTCCACAAGCGGGTGCGTTCTTCCGGCGTGTCGGCCCAGGCGAAGTCGGAGCCGCCATAATCCGCGGCGATGCCCTGCACGCTCTCGGCCTGCTCGCGCACGCCTGCGGGCGAGCCGTGGAATTCCATCAGCAGCAAGGGTTGCTCGGGCAGGCCGAGGTGGTCGTGGGCGTTGACGGCGCGCACCGCGCCGGGGTCCATCAGCTCGACGCGGGCGATGGGGATGCCGGCCTGGATGATGGCGATGGTGCAGTCCACCGCCTGCGCCACGTCGGGGAAGGAGCACACGGCGGCGGCCACGGCCTCGGGCTGGGGATACAGCCGCAGCGTGACCTCGGTGACGATGCCCAGCGTGCCCTCGCTGCCGACGAACAGGCGCGTGAGGTCGTAGCCCGCGCTGCTCTTGCGCGCCAGCGTGCCGGTGCGCACCACGCGGCCATCGGCCAGCACCACGGTGAGCGCCAGCACGTTCTCGCGCATGGTGCCGTAGCGCACGGCGTTGGTGCCCGAGGCGCGCGTGGCGGTCATGCCGCCCAGGGTCGCGTCGGCGCCGGGGTCGATGGGGAAGAACAGCCCGGTGTGGCGCAACTCCTCGTTCAACTGCATGCGCGTCACCCCGGCCTGCGCCTTGACCAGCATGTCGGCGGCGGCGACATCGAGCACGCGGTTCATGCGGGCGAGGTCGAGGCTGATGCCGCCCTGCACCGCGAGCAACTGGCCTTCGAGCGAGGAGCCCGCGCCGAAGGCGATGACCGGCACGTCGTGCGCGGCGGCGAGCTTCACCGCGTCGGCCACGTCGGCGGTGCTTTCGCAGAACACCACGGCGGAAGGCGGCGGCACGTCGAAGGGCGACTCGTCGCGCCCATGCTGCTCGCGCACGGCCAGCGCGGTGGAGAGCTGCGCACCGAAACGCATGGCCAGGGCGTCGAGCAGGGCGGGTGGGGTGGGACGGGTGAGCGTTTGGGGCGCAGCCGGTGCGTTCATCATGGTCTCCTTCGAGGCAGTCTGATTGTCGAGGGCAACGCCGAACGGGTTCCTCGCGCCGCACGCATCCGTGTCTGCCTGGTTTGGACGCCCTGCATGGCATCCCAAACCCGAGGCCCGCGTGCCCGCGACGACGCATTCAACGTCACCTTGGACAAGAATACGCTGTTGCCGTCAGCGGCGCCGACTTGAAAGGGAAGCAACCATGGGACACCGCCTCACCGCCATCACCACCCGCACCGGCGACGCCGGCACCACCGGCCTGGGCGACGGCAGCCGACGCTCCAAGGCCGACGACCGCATCCACGCCCTGGGCGAGGTGGATGAACTGAACTCCCACATCGGCCTGCTGCTCACCGAGCCGATGGACGACGCGATTCGCGAACTGCTGCTGCAGGTGCAGCACGACCTGTTCGACCTCGGCGGCGAACTCGCGGTGCCGGGCATGACCCTGGTGCAGGACGCCCATGTGCAGCGCCTGGACGCGGCGCTGGCGCACTACAACCCGCTGCTGCCGCCGCTGAAGGAATTCATCCTGCCCGGCGGCGCGCGCGCCGCCAGCCTCGCCCATGTGTGCCGCACCGTGGCGCGGCGCGCCGAGCGGGCGGTGGTGGCGGTGATGCGCGCTGTCCCGCAGCAGGCTGGCGCTGCCACAGCCTCGCCCACGCCAGCGGCGCTTGCCGACCTCGCCCGCCCCTTGCAATACCTCAACCGCTTGTCGGACCTGTTGTTCGTGCTGGCGCGCACCCTCAACCGCGCCGGAGCCGAAGGCAGCACCGAGGTGTACTGGAAACACGAACGCAAGGCCAGGCCCTAGAACTGCTCCGGCTCTTGCCGCATGGCGTGGCCACTTGGCTGGTGGTTTCCTGCCAGCAAAACTTCAACACAAACGCCTCACGCGGCGTTCATGCGGCTCGGGCATGATGCGGCCTGTTCAATGTGGTCTGCACATACCCCCAGGAGGCCTGCGGGCCGGGAACGATTGGACAATGCGCCAACCGCGCTGCGGTCAGCCGGCCACCATGCCTTGCTTGTGTCTCGCCTTTCATCCGAACCCTGCCCATGACCCCATCCGGCCCGCGCCCCGATCCTGCTCCGACCTCCGTTGCCCGGCCGGCCGGGCGTCGCTGGCCCTGGTTGCTGCCGTTGGCCATCCTGGCGGCAGGGGCCTTGCTGTGGTGGCGCGTGGGCGATGTGAGCAACACCCAGAAAGGTCCGCCCGGCATGTCCGGCAAGCAGCCACCGCAGCCGGTGACGGCGGCCGTCGCCCGCGCGCAGCCGTTGCCGGTGTGGCTCAGCGCCTTGGGCACGGTGACGCCGCGCAGCCTGGTGAACGTCATGCCGCGCGTGGCGGGCCTGCTGCAAAGCGTGGATTACAAGCAGGGGCAGATGGTCAGGGCCGGGCAGTTGCTGGCGCAGATCGACCCGCGTCCGTTCCAGATCGCGGTGGAGCAGGCGCAAGCCCAGGTCGAGCAGACCCGGGCGCAGCTGAGCGGGGCGCAGAGCGACCTGGTGCGCTATGAAACCCTGCTCAAGCAGGACTCGATTTCCGCGCAGCAGGTGTCGGACCAGCGCGCCACCGTGGCGCAGTACAAGGCCACGCTCGACGCCAACAAGGCCGCGCTCGACAACGCCAAACTGCAACTCAGCTGGACCCGCATCACCGCCCCGGTGGCCGGCCTGGCCGGCCTGCGGCCGGTGGATGCGGGCAATATGGTGACCACCTCGGGCGCGGTGGGCGCGGGCAACGGTTCCAGCAGCACCACAGGCGGCAGCGTGACGCCGATCGCCACCATCGCCCAGGTGCAGCCGGTGGACGTGACCTTCGCCTTGCCGCAGCAGCAGATCGGCGAGGTGGTCGGGCAGTTGCTGGGCGCCCCGGCAAATCCGCAAGCGGATTTTGTCCCCCAAGGGGGAGGCACACGCCTGGGGCGGCCCGGCACGGCTCGCATGCCCGGCAAGCAGCTCGAAGCCCAGGCCTGGGACGCGCGCAACACCCAGCTGCTGGCCAGCGGCAAGCTGGTGGCGGCCGACAACCAGATCAACACCGCGACCGGCACGCTCAACCTGCGCGCCGAGTTCGACAACAAGAACCTGGCGCTGTTTCCCAACCAGTTCGTCAACGTTCGTCTGCTGGTGCGCACCATTCCCGATGCGGTGGTGGTGCCGAACACGGCCGTGGCCGTGGGGGCGCCGGGCACCTATGTGTATGTGATCGGCGCTGGCGACAAGGTGATGTTGCGCAAGGTGACGACGGGGGCGACCGACGGTGACCTGACGCAAATCGTCTCCGGCCTGAAGCCCGGTGAGCGGGTCGTGACCGATGGCCTGGACCGCCTGCGCGACGGCCGTGAAGTGAAGGTGGTGCAGGCGCGCACTGCGGAGGCTTCGCCAACGTCGCCAAAGGGAAAGACAAAGCCGGGCGAGCATGCCAAGGCTGCGGCCAGCGGAGCGCGCTGAGCATGAGCGTGCAGCAGAGCAACGACTCCCCACCCCAGCCCTCCCCGCAAGCAGGGAGGGAGCCAACCCATCCCACGCAGAATGGGGAAAGTGACGATGGGCATCCGGAGTCTTCGCGCGGCGCAGCGCTCACCTCCCCCACGGGTGGGGGAGGCCGGGAGGGGGAGTCTGGCGCCGACCGCCCCAGTCCGTCGCGGCTGTTCATCCTGCGGCCCATCGCCACCACGCTGCTGATGATTGCGGTGCTGGTGGCCGGTTTCGTCGGCTACAAGCTGCTGCCGCAGGCGGCGCTGCCGGAGGTGGACTACCCCACCATCCAGGTCACCACCCTCTACCCCGGGGCCAGCCCGAATGTGATGACATCCTCCGTCACCGCGCCGCTGGAGCAGCAGTTCGGGCAGATGCCGGGGCTGGCGCAAATGTGGTCGGTGAGCTCCGGCGGGGCGTCGGTCGTCACCCTGCGTTTCGATTTGTCGCTGTCGCTCGACGTGGCCGAGCAGGAGGTGCAGGCGGCGATCAACGCCGCCGGCAGCCTGCTGCCCACCGACCTGCCGCAGCCGCCCATCTATGCCAAGGTCAACCCGGCGGACGCGCCCGTCATCACCCTGGGGCTAACCTCGGACTCGCTGCCCCTCACCACGCTCTACGACCTGGCCGACACGCGCTTGAGCCAGAAGCTCTCGCAGGTCTCGGGCGTGGGCCTGGTCACGCTGTCCGGCGGCCACAAGCCTGCCGTGCGCGTCACGGTCAACGCGCAGGCCCTGGCGGCGCTGGGCTTGAGCCTGGACAGCATTCGCACCGCCATCACCGGGGCCAACGTCAACAGCCCCAAGGGCAGCATCAGCGGAAGCCAGCGATCCTTCACCATCGACGCCAATGACCAGTTGCAGTCGCCCGAGCAATACCGGCAGATGATCATCGCCTACAACAACGGCGCGCCGGTGCGCCTGGGCGATGTCGCCACCATCGACACCGGCCCCGAGAACGCCTGGCAGGCGGCCCTGGTCAATGGCAAACCGGGCATCGTCATCAACGTGCAGCGCCAGCCTGGCGCCAACGTCATTGCCGTGGTCGACAGCATTCAGAAGCTGCTGCCCAGCCTGCAGCAGCAACTGCCCGCCGCGGCGCGGCTCTCGGTGCTGTCGGACCGCACCGTCACCATTCGCGCCGCCATCAGCGACGTCAAGTTCGAGCTCCTGCTCGCCGTGGCCCTGGTGGTGCTGGTCATCTTCGTCTTCTTGCGCAGCGCGCGCGCCACCTTCATTCCCGCCACGGCCGTGCCGCTGGCGCTGGTGGGAACCTTCGGCGCGATGTATCTGTTCGGCTTTTCCATCAACACCCTCACGCTCATGGCGCTGACGATTGCCACCGGCTTCGTGGTGGACGACGCCATCGTCATGATCGAGAACATCTCCCGCTACATCGAGGCCGGCGAGCCGCCGCTGCAAGCGGCGCTCAAGGGCGCGGCGCAGATCGGCTTCACCATCATCTCGCTCACCTTCTCGCTCATCGCCGTGCTCATCCCGCTGCTGTTCATGGGCGATGTGGTGGGGCGGCTGTTCCGCGAATTCGCCATCACCCTGGCGGTGGCCATCGTCATTTCGGCGGCGGTGTCGCTCACCTTCACCCCCATGCTGTCGGCGCGGCTGCTGCGCCATGTGCCCGAGCACAAACAGAGCCGCCTGTTCCGCGCCACCGGCCATGCCTTCGAGCGCCTGACCGAGGGCTACACCCGGGCGCTCGGCTGGGTGTTGCGCCACCAGCCGCTGGTGCTGCTGGCGGCGCTGGGGACGCTGGTGCTCACGGTGTTCCTCTACATCGCCATTCCCAAAGGCTTCTTTCCGGTGCAGGACACCGGCCTGATTCAGGCCACCACCGTGGCGCCGCAGGACGTGTCGTTCGCCGCGATGAGCCAGCGGCAACAGACCCTGGTCGACGCGCTGCTGCAAGACCCGGCGGTGGCCAGTGTGTCTTCGGTGGTCGGCATCGACGGCACCAACACGACGATGAACACCGGGCGCCTGCTCATCAGCCTCAAGCCCTTGAGCGCGCGCGTGCTGCGGGTGCAGCCGCTCATTTCCCGGCTCGAAGCACGCGCCGCGAAGGTCGAAGGCATCCCCCTCCCGACCTCCCCCACAGGTGGGGGAGGCGAAGTGACTCCCTCCCCACAAGTGGGGAGGGTTGGGGTGGGGATCCGCGCCTTCCTGCAACCGGTGCAGGACCTGACCATCGACGACATCGCCAGCCGCTATCCCTACCAGTTCAGCATCTCGGCCACCAGCCAGGCCGAGCTTTCCAGCGCCAACGCCGCGCTGATGGCCAAG
Organism: Thiomonas sp.; assembly: GCF_054608695.1. NCBI lineage: Bacteria > Pseudomonadati > Pseudomonadota > Betaproteobacteria > Burkholderiales > Thiomonas > Thiomonas sp. Next base: position 8,551 of record NZ_JBTRXV010000073.1, on the reverse strand, counting down.
CTCAAGACCCTGCCGCAGCTCGCCGGCGTCACCAGCGACCTGCAGGACCAGGGCCTGCAGGCCTATGTGGACGTGGACCGCAGCGCCGCCTCGCGTCTGGGCATCACCATGAGCGCGGTGGATAGCGCGCTCTACAGCGCCTTCGGCCAGCGCCTGGTGTCCACCATCTTCACCCAGTCGGCGCAGTACCGCGTGGTGCTGGGGGTCAGCACGACCGGCGGTGGGGCGCAGAATCCCCACGCTTCAACGGCATCGCCTTCGCTGCTGTCCGAGGGGGTGCCTGCCGCCTTGGGGCGGCCCGGCGGTGGCGGGGGGCTGGCGGCGTTCGACAACATCTACCTCGCCAGCAGCAGCGGACGGCCGGTGCCGCTGTCGGCCATCGCCCATGTCGAGCAACGCGCCACGCCGCTGGCGGTGGATCATCTCGGCCAGTTCCCGGCGGCGCTCATCTCCTTCCAGCTCGCCCCTGGCGCCTCGCTCGGCGCGGCGGTCGATGCCATTCAGCAGGTGGCCGCGGACGCCGCGCTGCCGCCTTCGGTGGTCATCGCCTTCCAGGGCGCGGCCAGCGCCTTCCAGGCGGCGCTCTCCAACCAGCTCTGGCTGCTGCTGGCGGCGGTGGCCACCATGTACATCGTGCTGGGCGTGCTGTACGAGAGCTACATCCACCCCATCACCATTTTGTCCACGCTGCCATCGGCCGGCATCGGCGCCTTGCTGGCGCTGATGGGCACGGGGCACAACCTCACCGTCATCGCCATCATCGGCATCGTCCTGCTCATCGGCATCGTGCAGAAGAACGCCATCCTGATGGTGGACTTCGCCCTCGACGCCCAGCGCCACCAGGGGCTTGCGCCCGAGGCCGCCATGCTGCAGGCCGCGCGCCTGCGCTTGCGCCCGATTTTGATGACGACGTTCGCCGCGCTGTTCGGCGCCGTGCCGCTGGTGGTCGGCGGCGGCATGGGCGCCGAGCTGCGCCAGCCGCTGGGCATCACCATGGTGGGCGGATTGCTGCTGTCGCAGCTGCTCACGCTGTTCACCACGCCCGTCATTTATCTCGCCTTCGACCGCCTGGCCACGCGCGCCGCGGCATGGCGCACGCGCACCTTCGGTTCCGGTCCGGGGGGCGGGCGGAACCTCCCCCTCCCGGCCTCCCCCACCAGTGGGGGAGGTGAGAGCGGCGCTGCGCGATCTTCAGGGACGCCCCTCCCGGCCTCACCCACAGGTGGGGGAGGTGGGGGAGGCGCCGCGCGATCTTCAGGCGTGCCCCCGCCGACATCCTCCACGGGCGGGGAGGGGAAGCCGTGAATCTTTCCGCCCCCTTCATTCGCCGCCCGGTGGGCACCACGTTGCTGGCGCTGGCGGTGCTGCTGGCGGGCGTCATGGCCTTTCGCCTGCTGCCGGTGGCGCCGCTGCCGCAGGTGGATTTTCCGACCATCACGGTGCAGGCCAATATGGCCGGCGCCAGCCCGGCGGTGATGGCCGCCACGGTGGCCACGCCGCTGGAGCGCAGCCTGGGGACGATTGCCGGCATTTCGCAAATGACCTCCAGCAGCACGCAGGGGTCCAGCCGCATCATTCTTCAGTTCGACCTGAGCAAGGACATCAACAGCGCCGCGCGCCAGGTGCAGGCCGCCATCAACGCCGCGCGGCCGCTGCTGCCCACGGGGCTCACCGGCAACCCGACCTACCGCAAGGTGAACCCGGCGGATGCGCCGATCATGATCCTCGCGCTCACCTCCAAGAGCCTGACGCGCGGGCAGATGTACGACGCCGCCTCCACCATCCTGGCGCAGAAGATCTCGCAGGTCGCCGGCATCGGCTCGGTCACCGTGGGCGGCTCCGCGCTGCCGGCGGTGCGGGTGGAACTGGACCTGCCGCGCATCAACGGCATGGGCCTGGGGCTGGAGCAGATTCGCCAGGCCATCGCCAGCGCCAATGTGGACACGCCGAAAGGCGCGGTGGACAGCGCGGACCGCCGCTGGCAGGTGGGCGCCAACGACCAGATGACCACGCCGGCGCAGTACCGGCGCATCGTCGTGGGCTACAAGAACGGCGCGCCCATCCGGCTGGATGAAGTGGCGCAGGTCCGGGAAGGGCTGCAGAACGACCAGCACATGGGCCTGGCGAACGGCGAGCCGGCGGTGCTGCTCATCATTTTTCGCCAGCCCGGGGCCAACATCATCAGCGCCGTGGAAGGCGTGAAGGCGGCGCTGCCGCAGCTCGAAGCCTCCATTCCGGCAGGCATCGACGTGCGCATCATGTCCGACCGCACCTCCACCATCCGCGCCTCGCTGCAGGAGGTGGAGAACACCCTGCTGCTCGCCGTCATGCTGGTCATCGGCGTGGTCTGGCTGTTCCTGCGCGACTGGCGCGCCACCCTCATTCCGGCACTGGCCGTGCCGCTGTCGCTGGTGGGCACCTTCGCCGCCATGTGGCTGCTGGGCTACAGCCTCGACAACCTGTCGCTGATGGCGCTGATCGTCGCCACCGGCTTCGTCGTGGACGACGCCATCGTCGTGCTCGAAAACATCATGCGCCATGTGGAGGCCGGCATGGCGCCGCTGGACGCGGCGCTCAAGGGTGCGCGCGAAGTGGGCTTCACCGTGCTGTCCATGAGCCTGTCGCTGGTGGCCGTGTTCCTGCCGGTGCTGTTCATGGGCGGCATCGTCGGCCGGCTGTTCCACGAGTTCGCCGTCACGCTGTCGGTGGCCATCGGCATTTCGCTGCTGGTCTCCCTCACCGTCACGCCCATGCTCGCGTCGCGCTGGCTGCGCGCGAAACCCCTCCCCACCCCAACCCTCCCCACCAGTGGGGAGGGAGTGACTTCATCTCCCCCACCCGCGGGGGAGGCCGGAAGGGGGAGTGTTGCCCGCGCGTCGCGTCTGGAGCGCGTGTGGAACGCCATGCACGACGGCTACGCCCGCAGCCTGCGCGGGGCGCTGGCGCATCCCACGCTCATGCTGCTGCTGTTCTTCGCCACCATCGGTCTGAGCGTGTATCTCTACGCCATCGTCCCCAAGGGTTTTTTCCCGACGCAGGACACCGGCTTGTTGGTCGGTTCGGTGCAGGCCGATCAGTCCATTTCCTTTCAGGACATGAGCAAGAAGCTGGAGCAGATCGTCGCCATCGTGCGCAAGAACGATGGCGTGCAGAACGTGCTGGCGTTCACCGGCGGGAGCACCGCCAACAGCGGCTTCATGTTCATGCAGCTCAAGCCGCTGGACCAGCGCCGGGGGGTGCAGACCATCATCGCGCAATTGCGCAAGGCGCTCTCGAGCGTGCCGGGGGCGCAGACCTTCATGTTTCCGGTGCAGGACATTCGCGCCGGCGGCCGGCCCTCGGCGGCGCTGTACGAGTACACCCTGCAGGCCTCCGACCTGGACACCCTGCGCACCTGGGAGCCCAAGGTGCTGGCGGCGTTCAAGCGCGTTCCCGGCATGAACGATGTCAACACCGACCAGCAGGCCAGCGGCCTGCAGCTCTCCCTGGTGCTCGACCGCGCGGCCGCGGCGCGCTACGGCATTTCCATCGCCACCATCGACCAGACCCTGAACGACGCCTTCGGCCAGCGCCTGGTCTCCACCATCTACGCCCCGCTCAACCAGTACCGCGTGGTGATGGAGGCGGCGCAGCAGTACCAGCAAAGCGCCTCGGCGCTGCAAGACCTTTTCCTGGTGGGCAGCCAGGGCCAGCGCGTGCCGCTCGCGGCCCTGGCGCACTACGAGCTGACGAACACTCCGCTGGCGGTGAACCACCAGGGGCTGTTCGTCTCGGCCACCATTTCCTTCAATCTCGACAAGGGCATTTCACTCGGGCAGATGCAGGGCAAGATCGACCAGGCCATGGCCGAGATCGGCCTGCCGTCCGAGGTTCACGGCGGGTTCCAGGGCACCGCCAAGCTGTTCTCCGACACGCTGAAAAACCAGCCGCTGTTCATCATGGCGGCCATCTTCGCCATCTACATCGTGCTCGGCATCCTGTACGAAAGCACGCTGCACCCGCTCACCATTCTCTCCACCCTGCCCCCCGCGGGCGTGGGCGCGGTGCTGGCGCTTTTGATCACCCACACCGAGTTTTCCATCATCGCCCTGATCGGCGTGTTCCTGCTCATCGGCATCGTCAAAAAGAACGCCATCCTGATGGTGGACTTCGCCCTGCAGGCCGAGCGCGAGCATGGCGCCGGACCGCGCGACGCCATCTTCCAGGCTGCCACCCTGCGCCTGCGCCCCATCCTCATGACCACGCTGGCGGCGCTGTTCACCGCGCTGCCGCTGGCCTTCATCAGCGGCAACGGCGCCGAGCTGCGCCAGCCGCTGGGCATCTCCATCGCCGGCGGGCTCATCGTCAGCCAGGCGCTGACGCTCTACACCACCCCGGTCATCTACCTCGAACTCGACCGCCTGCGGCAATGGACCCTGCGCAAATTCGGCCGCCGCAGCAATCCGGTTCCGCTCGACACTCCGGCCTGAACACCATGACCCCAAACCCATCGCCTCGAATCTTGATCATGGCTTCGCTGGCACTGCTGCTCGGCGCTTGCGCCGCGCAGCCACCCGAGCCGCCGCTCAAGGTGGCGCTGCCGCTCGACTATGCCCATGCCGGCCAGGGCTGGACGCCGCTGCAAAACGCCGCCGCAATGCCCGCCGGGCCCTGGTGGAGCGTGTTCGACGACCCGGTGCTGAGCGGTCTGGAAGGCCGGGTGGCGCAACACAACCAGACTCTGGCCGCGCAACTCGCCGCCTACGAGCAGGCCGAGGCGGCCATTGCCCAGGCCCAGGCGGCGTACTACCCGACGCTGTTGGCGGGCGCTTCGGCGACGCGTTCCAAATCAGCCTCGGCCAGCACCAGCGTGGCGCAGCCAGGGCGCATTTTCAACAGCGTCAGCACCTCGGTCAGCGCCAGCTGGGCGCCCGACCTGTGGGGCAAGGTACGCCTGCAGGTGCAGGCTGGCGAGGCCAGCGCCGCGGCCAGCGCCGCCACCCTGCGATTCACCCAGCTCAGCCTGCAAGGCACGCTGGCGCAGAGCTATTTGCAACTGCGCACGGTGGATGCGCAAGTGCGCCTGGCGCAAGACACGGTGGCGGCCTACGCGCGTGCCTTGCAACTCACCGAGAACCGCTACAAGGCCGGGGTCGATACCGCCGCCGGCGTGGCCCAGGCCCGCACCCAGTTGCTGCAGGCACAGACCAGCGCCACCGATCTGGGCGTGACCCGGGCGCAGTTGCAAAACGCCATTGCCGTGCTGGTGGGCCAGGCCCCCGGCGATTTCACACTGCCGGCGGTGAACGCACTGCCCGCGGTGCCCGCCATACCGCCCGGCATTCCCGTGCAGTTGCTGCAGCGCCGGCCCGACCTGGCCGCCGCCGCCGCGCAGGTGCAGGCGGCCAATGCGCAGATCGGCGTGGCGCAAACCGCCTGGCTGCCCAACCTCACGCTGTCGGCGCAGGGTGGGAGCCAGGCCACGCGCATTGCCGAGTTGTTCACCGCGCCTTCGCTGTTCTGGTCCATCGGCCCCAGCCTCGCCGCCACCTTGTTCGACGGCGGTCTGCGCCGCGCCCAGGTCGAGTCCAGCAAGGCCGCCTACCGCCAGACCGTGGCCAACTACCGGCAAGACGTGCTCACCGCCCTGCAGCAGGTGCAGGACAACCTCGCCGCCCAGTCCATCCTGGCGCAAGAGGCGCAGCAGCAGGCCGCCGTGGTGCAGGCCGCCGAGGTGTCGTTGCGCCTGGCCGAAAACCAGTACAAGGCCGGCATCGCGCCCTACCTCAACGTCATCACCGCGCAGACCACCGCCACCAGCGCCCGCAACGCTGAACTCACCCTGCTGAACCGCCGCTACGCCGCCAGCGTGGCGCTGATCCAGGCACTGGGCGGCGGCTGGGGCGAGACGGGCCAAACCGCCATCGGCCCGCTGCCGGCTTCCGCTGCGGGGGATTGAGCGCAGGGCAGGGCGCCAACCGCCAAAGGGTACAGTCAGATTCCTTGGTGATCCCGCGTCGTTCCGCGCCCGGCCAACCTAAACTGATTCGGCATGGAACTCCCCGAGCCATCCCCTCCAGCGGCTGCCGCCGCGCCGCCAGCCGCAGCCCATGCGGCCGACGGTCCGGTTCTCTTCGGCCGCTTCGTGCAGTTGTTCACCGCGGTGATGCTGCCCATCTTTCTCGCGGCCATCGACCAGACCCTGCTGGCCACCGCCACGCCGGCCATCGCCCGCGACCTCGGCGACCTGCGCGACAGCGCCTGGATCGCCGTGGGCTATCTGCTCGCCTCCACCATCATGGCGCCGCTGTACGGACGGCTCGGCGACCGCTACGGACGGCGCGACGCGCTGGTCGCGGCGCTCGGCCTGTTCGCCCTCGGCTCGGCCGCCTGCGCTGCAGCCCAAGGCATGTGGTGGCTGATCGCCGCGCGCATGCTGCAAGGGCTGGGCGGCGGCGGCTTGATGGTGATGAGCCAGGCCCTCATCGGCGAGGTCGTGCCGCCGCGCCAGCGTCCGCGCTTCCAGGCCTATTTCGGCGTGGTGTTCGTGCTCGCCAGCGTCACCGGCCCGGTCATGGGCGGGCTGGTGGTCAGCAGCTTCAGCTGGCGCTGGCTGTTCATCGTCAACCTGCCGCTGGCGGCGATTGCCGCGTGGCGCGTGCTGCGCCTGTCCGAAAGCCTGCGCCATGCCGCCCAGGGCCAAAGCCACGACGTCCCCGGCGTGCTGCTGTTCGCCGCCATGGCCGGGCTGGCCCTGCTGTGGCTGACCCTGGCTGGCCACCGCTTCGCCTGGCTGTCCATCCCCAGCCTGGCCATGGCCGGCACGGCCCTGCTGCTGGGCGTGTTGCTGGCGCGGCGCGAGCGCGCCCAGGAGCATCCCTTCCTGCCGCTGGAGCTGCTGCGCCTGCCGGCGATTGCCTGGACCAGCCTCACCGTCACGCTGTTCGCCGCCAGCATGTTCGCGCTGGTGTTCTTCCTGCCGGTGTATCTGCAACTGGGCAACCACGGCGATGCCGCGCATGCCGGGCTGCTGCTGTTGCCACTCACCGGCGGGCTGGTGCTCGGTTCCAATCTCACCGGCCGCCTGGTGGCCAAAACCGGACGTCCCGACCAGCCGCCGCGCTATGGGCTGACGCTGGCGGCACTGGCGTTGATGCTGCTCGGGCTGCTGCCCGGCGGGAGCTGGACGGTGGGGCTGCTGGGCGTGCTCGCCGGCCTGGGCTTCGGCACCGTCATGCCCACGTCCCAGCTCGTCATCCAGACCGTGGCCGGGCGCACCCGGCTGGGCGCGGCTGCGGCCACCGTGTCGCTGGCCCGCTCCATCGGCGCCTCGGTCGGCACGGCCGTGTTCGGTGCACTCGTGTTCGGCCTGGCGTCCAGCGCCGAGTTGCAAGCCGCGTTGCACGGCGGCAGCGAGGCGGCCACGCTGCAAGTCACGCATGCCTTCCACCTCGCCTTCATCGCCGCCGGAGTGCTCACGCTCGTCGCCGCGTGGGCGTCCACCCGCGTGCCGCGCGTGGAGTTGTGACCTCGGGCACCAAGCCCGGAGATCGCCCTCCGTTTCCGGGCGAGTTCGGCTGGCAGAATGGCGCGGTCATCGACCTTCCGCCTAGGGCCATGCAAGACCTCTCCTCCCTCCGCGCCTTCGCCATCCCCGGCCAACTGAGCTTTCGCGCTGGCGCCGGTGGCCTGGTGTTCGCCGACATCGACAACCCCGGTGGCAGCGCGAGCATCGCCCTGCAGGGCGCGCATCTCACCAGCTTTCACCCCAAGGCCCAGCGCGAGCCGGTGGTGTGGCTGTCGGAGAAGGCGCGCTTTGCACCGGGCAAGTCCATACGCGGCGGCGTGCCGGTGTGCTGGCCCTGGTTCGGGGCGCACGCCAGCGAACCCACCTTCCCCGCCCACGGCTTTGCCCGCACCGTGCCTTGGGAGGTGGTGGACAGCGGCAGCGCCGATGGCGCCACCACCATCACCCTGCGCCTGGTGTTCAGCGACGCCACGCACGCGCTGTGGCCGCACGACACGCCGGTGGAGCTGCGCATCAGCGTGGCCGATGCGCTGGCCCTGGAACTCACCACCCTCAACGCCGGCGAAGCGCCCGTGCCGCTCGGCGAGGCGCTGCACAGCTATTTCCACGTTGGCGACATCGCCGAGGTCGAACTCCGAGGCCTCGACGGCTGTGCCTACCTCGACAAGACCGAAGCCTTCGCGCGCAAGCAGCAGAGCGGCCCGCTGCGCTTCGCCGCCGAGACCGATCGCGTGTACGTCGACACCCGGTCCACCTGCGTGATCGACGACGTCCGCCTGCGCCGCCGCATCCACGTCGCCAAGCAAGGCTCCGCCTCCACCGTGGTGTGGACGCCCTGGGCCGACAAGGCCGCGGCGATGGGCGACTACACCGCCGAGGGCTGGCGCAGCATGCTATGCGTGGAATCCGCCAACGCCGCCGACAACGCGCTCACCCTGCAGCCCGACGAGGCCCACGTCCTGGCGGTGCGCTACAGCGCCGAAGCCCTCTGAAGCGCATTCCACACGCACCGCTCACGCCCCCATGACCCGACTGCTCGCCGAC
>NZ_JBTRXV010000072.1:0-22106 GCF_054608695.1 Thiomonas sp. | reverse complement strand
AGCCGCAGTCGCGCCGGCGTTGACGGCCCGCGCCGATGCCCGCGCGCCCGCCGCCGCACCCGAGCCCAAGCCGGCGCCGCGGCGCACGGCCTTTGCCAAGCTGGGCCAGGGGCTGCGCGCCGCGCTGGAATCACGCTCCGATTCGCCACGCGAAATTTCAGCCGGCCTGGCCGAAATCATCAAGTGCGCCGCCATCGCCGACCCGGAACTCTTCGCCTGGCTGGAGCGCCACGTCGACGACTTGCGCGCGCAACAGCAGCATGCCGTGGCGCATGCCGTGCAACGAATCCAGCAGTTGCGCGACCAGATCGAGGCCGAGGACCGGCAGCAGCACCGCTCGCCATCGCCACTGGACTTTGGCATGGCGCTGGGCCATGTGGTCGAGTCCGTGCTCGGCTTCGGGCGCTACCTGCATGGCGAGGCCATCGGCCTGGGCATGCTGCTGGCGGCGGACCTGGGGCAGTCGCTGGGGGTGCAAAGCGCCGAATCGGCCGAGCGCCTGCGCCGCCTGCTGCAGAGTGCCGGGCTGCCGATGACGCCGCCGCGGGCGCCGACCGCCCGCTGGCTGGAGCTGTTGCCGCTGGATGGCGAGACGGGTGCCCAGCACATGCGCTGCGTGTTGTTGAGCGAGTTGGGCGCGCCGCTGAATCAGGCCGTGCCACGCGAGCAGGTGCTGCAGGCGCTGGAGCGCAGCGGCGCACTGGCGGCCTGAGCCACGGCAAGCCCTGAGGCCGTGTAGGTCAGACTGTCAGCGGCTCTGAACGCTCAAGCGTGTGCTGGCCTTGGTCGCGTTGATCGCCGAATCCATCACCACCCTGCTGGGACAGCGGCTGCTGAAGTGGCGCCCGGTGCAGTTCGGGTGCAGGGCTGGCGCTCAGCCACGGTCTGGGGTTCACGCCCAGCCCTGCCTGCCGTGCGAACAGCGTCATGCCATGCGCCTCACCCAATAGCTCCTGGCTTGGAGCCACCCCAGGGCCGGGCATCGGCTCAGACCCGGCAATCCAGCATGTGTGCCAGCCCAGGTAGGTTCCTTGAGCCAACCCTGTCACAGTGCATACAACTCAGCCAAAAGACGCAAACTGGGCATGGCCGTTCGGCCCGCTCAATCCGGCCCTGGCAGCCTGGGTGCAGCTTCAGAGGCACTTAAGGCGGTGGGGCCAGAATGCAAAGGTCTGTCATGCCTGCTGACAAGACCACCGCCGGCGCGGCAGCACGGCGCCGAGGGTGGTCCTACACTCGAATGGTGCTCTGCACCAAAACACAGGCGTGCAGTGCTCCACGGACCGGCGAGCGCTATCCGGCGCGTCGGGCCTCGATTCGAACCAACCCAAACCGGAGATTCCCATGCAAATCACCCAGACCAGCTTGAAAGGCAAGACCGCCCTCATCACGGGAGCGGCCAGCGGCATTGGCAAGAACATGGCGCTGGTGTTCGCCAAGGCGGGCTGCGCGGTGGCGGTGGCCGACCTGAACCAGGACGGCGCCGACGCCACGGCGAAGGAAATCATCGACGCCGGCGGCAAGGCGGTGGGCGTGGCGATGGACGTGACCAACGAGCAGCAGGTGAACGCCGGCTTCGACAAGGCGGTGGCGGCGCTTGGGCCGATCGACGTTCTGGTGTCGAACGCCGGCATCCAGATCGTCAACCCGATCGAGAACTACGCTTTCTCCGACTGGAAAAAGATGCTCGCCATCCATCTCGACGGCGCTTTCCTCACCACCAAGGCGGCGCTGAAAAGCATGTATGCCGACAAGCGCGGCGGCGTGGTCATCTACATGGGCTCGGTGCATTCGCACGAGGCCTCGAAGCTCAAGAGCGCATACGTGACGGCCAAGCATGGCCTGCTGGGATTGGCGCGGGTGCTGGCGAAGGAAGGCGGCGACAAGGGCGTGCGCTCGCATGTCATTTGCCCCGGCTTCGTGCGCACGCCGCTGGTGGACAAGCAGATTCCCGAGCAGGCCAAGGAATTGGGCATCACCGAAGACCAGGTGATCAAGAACGTGATGCTGAAGGACACGGTGGACGGTGAATTCACCACGGTGGACGACGTGGCGCAGGTGGCCTTGTTCCTCGCCGCCTTCCCCACGGCTGCGCTCACCGGGCAGTCGGTCATCGTCAGCCACGGCTGGTGCATGCAATGAGCGCCAAGAGCGAGACTGTCCCAGCGCGCGCGCCACGCAAGGCCATCGCTGCGGCCATGGACGCCGCCACGGTGCCCAAGCCCGAGCAGGCTCCGGTTCAGGGCAAGCGGGTGGCGAAAGCGCCTCCAAAAGCGGCTCCCGCGCCTGCGCGCCGCGTCGGTGCAGCCCTCGAACAAGCGCAGGCCGAGCTGGCGATCGAGCCCACCGGCTCGAACCCGCTGCTCTCGCGCGTGGCCGCCTACGAGCACATCGCGCTGGTGCTGCAAGGCGGCGGCGCTTTGGGTGCCTACCAGGCCGGGGTGGTGCAGGGGCTGGCGGAAGCCGGCATCCAGCCCACCTGGGTGGCGGGCATTTCCATCGGCTCCATTCACTGCGCCATCATCGCCGGCAATCCGCCGCATTTGCGCGCCCTGCGCCTGCGCGAGTTCTGGCACCGCGTGACGCAGCAGCCGGTGCTGCCGCCCACGCTGTGGGAGCAGGAACCCTGGGTGTCGCTGCTGCCGGAGAACGCGCTGCCGTGGATGGCGCCGCTGCAAAGCCTGCGCGCCCTGGCCGAGGGGCAGAAGGGGTTCTTCGTGCCGCGCCCCCTGCCCGGCATCGGCCCCGACCAGGCCAGCGTCTACGACACCGCGCCGCTGCGCGCCACGCTCGAGGAGCTGGTGGATTTCGACCGGCTCAACAACGGCGAGATGCGCGTCTCGGTCGGCGCGGTGAACGTGCGCACCGGCAACCTGGAGTATTTCGACACCACCGAGCAGCGCCTGGGCCCGGAGCATTTCATGGCCTCGGGCGCGCTGCCGCCCGGCTTCCCGGCGGTGCGCATCGGCGACGACCTGTACTGGGACGGCGGCCTGGTCTCCAACACCCCGCTGACGCAAGTGCTGGGCGGGCACCCGCATGCGCACACCCTGGTGTTCCAGGTGGATTTGTGGAGCGCCCAGGGCGACCCGCCGCGCAATCTGGGCGAGGTGGGCGAACGGGTGAAGGACATTCAGTACTCCAGCCGCACCCGCGCCGTGACCGACATGCTGGAGCGGGCGCACGAGCAGCGCAGCATTCTGCGCGGCCTGTTGGCACAAATTCCGCAGGCCGGCCGTAGCCGCGATCCACTGCGCAGCCAGGTGGAGGAGATGGCGCGCGACAAGCGCTACAACGTCATCCACCTGATCTACAAAGACAAGCCCTACGACGGCCAGGACAAGGACTTCCAGTTCGGCCGCGGCACGATGCGCGCCCACTGGAACAGCGGCCTGCACACGGTGCAACGCACCCTCGCCCACACCCATTGGTTCGATCTGCCCAGCGCCAATCGCCCCTTCGTCACGCACGACGTGCATCGGCAAGACTCGGCAAGCTGAACCGCTCCCCTCCCCAACCCTCCCCACGCGTGGGGAGGGGGCTTGACGGTCGCGGCGCGCTTGTTTCCCCCCACACCTTGGGGAGGCCAGGGGCATTCTGGGCGTCGCGCAGCGGTGTTCTCTCCTCCCCCCACCCGTGGGGGAGGCCGGGAGGGGCGTCTCGAGCATCGCGCAGCGGTGCCCTCTCCTCCCCCACCCGTGGGGGAGGCCGGGAGGGGGAGCCGCCCCCGCGCAACACCACCTCAAACCGTCAAGTCGCCGCCACGCCGCTTTCCTCACCCTGCTTGCGCACCTTCATCGCCGCGATGCGCGCCAGCGCCGCGGCGCGGCCGTCCACCTTCGGCAGCTCGGCGCGCAGCTCGGTGAGAAAGCGGCTGGGCTCGGGGCTGCGGCTGCCGCGGCCGGCGGCGCGGCGCTTGCGGCAATGGCTGAGCACCAGGGTGAGGCGTGCGCGGGTCACGCCCACGTACATGAGCCGGCGCTCTTCCTCCAGGCCGGTGTCGGTCAGCGGCCGGTCTTCGGTGAAAAACGGCAGGAGCCCTTCCTCGCAACCGGCCAGCACCACATGCTGCCACTCCAGGCCCTTGGCGGCGTGCAGGGTGGAGAGGGTGACGGCCTCCTGCTGGTCGCCGCGCTCGGCGAGCTGGGTGATGAGCGCGACCATCTGCGCCATGCGCTTCAAGCTGGCGCCGTCTTCCTCGGCCTTTCGGGTGATCCAGTCGCAGAAGTCGCCCACATTGCTCCAGCGCTGGCTGGCTTCGCGCTCGTTGTCGGCGGTCTCGCGCAGGTGCGCCTCGTAGCCGATGGCGCCGAGCAGCTCGCGCAGCAAGGGGCCGGCGGGCTCGGTGCGTTCGCGCCAGTCGATGTCGTGCATCAGGCGGGCGAATTCGCGCAGGCCTTCGGCGTGGCGCGCGCCGACGATGCCGGGCAGGGCCTCGCGGAACAGCGCGTCGAACAGCGACACCTTCCACTGCGTGGCGAACGCGCCCAGGCTCTTGAGCGTGGCCGCGCCGATGCCGCGCTTGGGCGTGGTGACGGCGCGCAGGAAGGCGGGATCGTCGTCCGGGTTGGCCAGCAGGCGCAGGTAGGCGCACACGTCCTTGATTTCGGCGCGGTCGAAAAAACTCTGGCCGCCACTGACCACGTAAGGAATATTGGCGCGGCGCAGCGCCTGCTCGATGGGGCGGCTCTGGTGATTGGCGCGATACAGCACGGCGATGTCCGACAACTTCGCGCCGCGCCCGCCGCGCAGCGCCTGGATGCGGGCGACGATGCGCTCGGCCTCGTCGTCGTCGCTATCGGCCTCGCGCACCTCCACCGCGTCGCCCTCGCCGTGGTCGCTCCACAAGCTCTTGGGGTAGAGCTTGGGGTTGGCGGCAATCACCGCATTGGCGGCGCGCAGGATGGCGTTGGTCGAGCGGTAGTTCTGCTCCAGCTTGATGACTTCGAGCGTGGGGTAGTCGAGCGGCAACTGGCGCAGGTTGTCGAGCGTGGCGCCGCGCCAGCCATAGATGCTCTGGTCGTCGTCGCCCACCGCGGTGAAGCGCCCTTGCGTGCCCGCCAGCAGCTTGAGCAGCTGGTACTGCGCGTCGCTGGTGTCCTGGTACTCGTCCACCAGCAAATAGCGCAGGCGCGCGTTCCAGCGCTCGCGCACATCGGCGTGCTGCTGCAACAGGCGCAGCGGCAGCACCATCAGATCGTCGAAGTCCACCGCCTGGTAGGCGTTGAGCTGCTCGGCGTAGCGCAGCCAGACCTTGGCGGCCTGCGCGTCCTCCGGCGTCTGCGCCTGGCGCGCGGCATCCATCGGGTCGAGCAGCGCGCTTTTCCACTGGCTGATGCGCCACTGCCAGCTGCGGGCCAGCTTGGCGTCGGTGGTGCCGCCGGCCTCGCGCAGCAGGCCGCCGGCATCGTCGGTATCCAGGATGGAGAACTGCGGCTTCAAGCCCAGCGCCTGGCCGTCCTCGCGCAGCATGCGCACGCCCAGGGCGTGGAAGGTGGCAATGACCAAGCCCTGGGCCGCCTTGCGGTCGTCGAGCAGGACTTTGGCACGCTCGCGCATTTCGGCGGCAGCCTTGTTGGTGAAGGTGATGGCGGCAATTTCAGTCGGCGCGTAGCCGGCCTTGAGCAGGCGCGCGATCTTGTGGGTGATGACGCGCGTCTTGCCGCTGCCGGCGCCGGCAATCACCAGGCAAGGGCCGCCGAGATGCGAGACGGCACGTTCCTGGGCAGCGTTGAGCATGGGGGGTTGGGATGGCGCGAGAGCGAATGGGGAAAGCGCCCGACACGGCTGGCCGGGTGTGGCGTCGATGCCGAGGGTGGCGGCTAGTGCCAGTCCGGCCGCGAACGATAAGGCTCGTCGGTGGGGATGAAGTCGTGCTCGGCCCGGCCCTCGTCACACCACTGCCGCACCGCCGGCACGTCGAGCACGCGGCTGGCATAGGCGGCGGCGAAGTCGGGCAGCTTGGGGGCATAGGTGCGAAAGCGGGCGCAGACTGGCGCATAGAACGCATCGACCGCGCCGAAGGCGCCGAACAGGAAAGGGCCGCCGCTGGCGCGCAGCGCGCCATCCCATAGGGCGCAGATGCGGTCGATGTCGCGCTGCACGGCGAGGTTCCAGCCCAGGCCCGGCAGGCTGGCTTCGATGTTCATGCCCATCTGCTGGCGCAAATTCTGGAACCCCGCGTGCATGCTGGCGCACAGCACACGGGCGCGGGCGCGCTGCGTGGCGTCGGCAGGCCAGATGGCGTGCTGCGGAAAACGCTCGGCCAGGAATTCGACGATGGCCAGGGTGTCGGGCACGACGAGGTCGCCATCCAGCAGCACGGGGACGGTCTGGGTGGGCGTGATGGGCGCCAGCGCGGCGTAGAACTCGGGGCTGTCGAGGCGCAGCTTGCGTTCGGTGAAGGGGATGCCGAAGTGGCGCATCAACACCCAGGGCCGCATCGACCAGGACGAGTAATTCTTGTTGCCGATGATGAGGGTGAGCATGGGTTTGCGCGCCTTCAGCGCCCGGCGGTGGCGCGCAGTTGGCTGTAGCGCGTCTCGGGGTCGCGCCCGGACAGGTAGTCCGGGGCGATGGCCTCCAAGCCGTAGGGTCGGGTCACGCCGAGTTCGGGGGCGAAGCCCGGAAGCTGGCCGCTGGCCACATTGGGCACACGCATGGAGTCGAGGTTGTCGCGGCTCATCAGCGGCTCGCCGGGGGCGAGTTCCATCAGCAGCGCGGTGAGTCTGGCCAGCGGCGCGGGCAGAGCGATGACCGGACGGCCACGGCCGTGGTTGATGCCCGCCCACTGGCCCGAGAGCTTGACCAGTTCGGCCAGGGTATAGGCCTGGGGGCCGGTGAGTTCGTAGGTTTGGCCGATGGTGGCGTCGGCCTGCGGGCCGATGAGCGCGTGCTGAATGGCCTGCACCACGTCGCCGGCATACACCGGGGCGAAGCGTGCGTTCGCCCCGCCCAGCAGCACCACCGGCAGCAGGCGTTGCAGCCGGACGAACAGGTTGAGGAAGTTGTCGCCGGGGCCGAACACCACCGAGGGCCGCAGGATGGTCCAGCGCAGGCCGTCCTGCGCGCGCACCGCGGCTTCGCCGTCGCCCTTGGAGCGCAGATACATGGATGGGCCGTGCGGGTCGGCGCCGATGGCGCTGACATGCACCAGACGGCTGGCGCCGGTGGCCATGCAGGCGGCGGCCAGGTTCTGCGGCAGGCGCACATGGGCACGGGCGAAGTCGCCGCCGTAAGGCTTGCCGCCGCGGCCGTGGAGAATGCCGACGAGGTTCACCGCCGCATCCTGCCCCTGCATGAGGCGCTCCAGCGTGGCGGTGTCGAAGGTGTCGATCTGCACCACGTCCACCGTGGGCAGGGGCAGCAGATGCTTGGCCCGCTCACGCCGGCGCGTGGGCACCAGCACCCGGCAACCCGCTGCGCTCAGACGCGCCACCAGTTGCGAACCGATGAAACCCGAACCCCCGAAGACCACGATGTTCTGCATCGATATCCCTGTTTGCTTGTATGCGTTGAACGCCAACGGCTCGTTGCCGGCTGACCGCTGATGCTGTCGGCCGTTTCCTGGGCCGCAGCGGATCAGGGCAGCGCTTCGACGTTGGCCTGCTGCTGCGCTTGCGGCCCCACCTGGCCCAGACGCGATTTTAAGGATTGCGGCTGGCCGGTGAGCAGCGCCGCGTACACCGTGGCATTGGCCAGCACGTGCTTCACATAGTCGCGCGTTTCAGGAATGGGAATGTTCTCGGTGAAGATGGCACCGGACAGGTCGGGCTGGTCGGGCAGGCCCATATTGCGCCAGCGCGCCGGGCGCCCCGGGCCGGCGTTGTAGCCCGCCGCCGCCAGCGCCTCGGAGCCGTCGAAGCGCTGCAGCAGCATGTCGAGATAGGCCGAGCCCAGGGTGACGTTGGTGTTGACGTGGGCGATGCGGTCGGGCGCGTAGTCGCCCATGCCGATCTTGTTCGCCACCCAGCGCGCCGTGGCCGGCATGAGCTGCATCAGCCCATTGGCGCCGACCCAGGAGCGAATGCCGGCAATGAAGCGCGACTCCTGCCGGATGAGGCCGAACAGGAAGGCCTCGTTCACGCCGGTGGATTTCGCCGCGGCGCCGATGGCGTCGCGGTAGGGCATGGCGTAGCGCTGCGACCAGTCGACACCGCCCTTGACGCGCTCGCTGGTGTTGATGCACAGCAGCCAGACCTGCCGGTCGCAAGCCACTTGCGCCGCGGCCTGCAACTGCTCGTTGCTCAGCCCGCGCAAGGTGAAGTTCCACTCGCGCACCGCCGGGGTGTAGAGGTTGAGCTGGAACAGCGCGAGCGCGCGCTGGAAACCCGCCTGCCGGACCTGCTCGAGCACCTTCCGCGCCGGCGGCGTCGGCAGGCTGGCGGGCAGGCTGATCTTCATGCCCAGCGCTTCGGTGGCCAGTTGGCCGTAGTAAGTCCAGGGGTTGGCCACCTGCGCGAACAGCGCCTGCGCCTCGATCAGGTGGCCCAGCTCGCGCTGCGCCATGGCGTGCCAATAAGTCCAGTCGGGGCGCTGCGCATCGGCTCCGGTGAACTGGCGGCTGGCCTGCTCGACCAGCTTCCAGTCATGCGCCCGCAGGGCCGCGCGCACCATCCATTCCAGGGTGGAGTCGGCGGGGCGGTATTCGGGGTCGATGTGCCGCGCCTGGGCGAACCACAGCGCCGCGTTGGGCGAGAGTTGCAGCGCGCCGCTGCGGGCTGCGCGGTAGGCGATTGCAGCGCGGTCTGCGGTTGGCAGTGCCGTGAAGCTGCCCAGCAGCAGGCGCATGGTCTGTTGCGGGTCTTGCTGCCCCAGACGCAAGAGCGCCAGCACCAGAAACTGGCGCTGCATGGCGTCACGCGGCACACCCTGGCGCGCGTCGTTCAGCACCAGGCGCAAGGGGTTGTGGGCGGCGGCGTCGATGCCTTGCCAGGCCCCGACCGGCAGGCTCGGGGCGAAGCTCAAGGCGGTTTTGAATTGCTCGTCCTCGAAAAACCGGCGCAGGCGCAGCCACAGTTGCTGCTGGCTGATCTTGCCCGCTGCCAGCAGGCTGCGCGCGGCGCTGTTGCAGCCCGCGCCGCCGTATTTTTGCTCGGTCCAGAGCTTGAGCACGTCAGCGCTGGTGTCGCGGTTCTCGGTCTCGAACTGGCGCTGCAGGTCGTAGCACTGCACCTGCGGGGCGTCGCGCATGATGAAGTCGGGGTAGACCTTGGCAAAGTCATCCCAGTCCTGCCGCCGGCCGAGTTCGAGCAGCCAGTCGTTGCGCAGGCGGTCGAGCACATAGGTGTTGGGGTAGCGCTGCGCAAAGCGGTCGAAGTCGGCCTGGGTCATGCGCATCAGGTTGGGCTGGGTCGCCCAATACGCCACCCAGGGCTCGAGCAGATTGCCGCGCAACTGCGGCAGCGCCTCTTGGGCCGGCTTGGGGTCGCCGCGCTGGAAGCCTTGCGAGGCTTGCAGGATGAGCTGGTCGGCGGCGTCGTTGGCGAAAGGCTGGCTGGCCGTCTGCATGGTGTCGGGCGCGCTGGCCGGCATCTGTGCCCGGGCCGTGCCGCCCATGACGGCAAGAGACGGAAGGCTCAGCGCCAGGCTCAACACAAGCCGCCTCAGCCGGTACCACCCTCCTCGCCGCGGGTGACGCTTGGGCGAGGGCACAATATGCAAGACCATGTCGGCAAACTCCATACCCCGTAGCTTAGCGTGAGCCCCTACTCCCTGACACCCATTCCCCGCGAAAGCGAAGGTGAAGACCGTGCCGCGCTGCGCCGCGCCCTCATCGCCCGGCGCGAACAACTGCCCGACCGCAGCGCGAAGGAAGCCGCGCTCACCGCCGCCGTGGTGCGCGCCGTCACGGCGCTCGAACCCATCTGCCTCGGCGCCTATTGCGCCACGCGCGGCGAGTTCGACCCGCTGCCCGCGCTGCGGCAACTGGCGCAGGCCCTGCCCGACGTGCAATTCGCCCTGCCCGTGGTGGACCCGGCGACGCGGCAGATGCGCTTCGTGGCCTGGGCGCCGGGCGAGGCGCTGCAAGCCGGCGCCTACGGCATTGCCGTGCCGGTGGACCAGAGCCGCACGGTGGAGCCCGACGCGCTGCTGGTGCCCTGCGTCGGCTTCGTCGAGGCCGGCCTGCGCCTGGGCTATGGCGGCGGATACTACGACCGCTACATGGCCGGCCGTGGCGATGTCTACACCATCGGCCTGGCCTTCGATCTCTGCGAACTCGACGACCTGCGCGCCGAACCGCACGACCACCTGCTCGACCTCATCCTCACCGAAACCGGCAGCTTCGGCCTGGAAGCCGGCCTGCTGGGCGACGAGGAGCTTTGAGCCGCCCCGCGCCCATCCATCCGGAGCCGCTGGCGCGCGACGCCGAGGGCCGCCCGTACAGCGCACGCTATGGCGATATTTACGCCAGCAGCGCCGGGGCGCTGGGCCAGGCGCGCGCCGTGTTCCTCGGTGGCTGCGGCCTGCTCGACACGCCCTCGGCCTGGACCGGGCGGCGGCAATTCGTGGTGCTGGAAACCGGCTTCGGCCTGGGCACCCATTTCCTCGCCACCTGGCAAGCCTGGCTGGCCGACCCGGCACGTCCCGACACCCTGCACTTCGTCAGCGTGGAGCTGCATCCCCTCGCTGCCACCGACCTGATCGCGGCCTGCGCCGACCCGTCCCTGCTGCCGCTGGCGCACGAACTCGCCGCCGCCTGGCCGCCCGCCGTTCGCGGCCTGCACCAACTGCAATTCGCCGCAGGGCGCGTCAAGCTCACTCTGGCACTGGGCGATGTGCGCGAGGTGTTGCCCCGGCTCGATCTGGGCGCCGACGCCATCCACCTCGACGGCTTCGCCCCCGCACGCAATCCTGCCATGTGGGAGCCCGGCGTCATCAAGGCCGCGGCCAGGCTGGCGCGGCCCGGTGCGCGGCTGGCCAGCACCAGCGTGGCACATGCCCTGTGCGCCCATCTGGAACAAGCCGGGTTCACCGTGAGCAAGCTACCCGGCTACGGCGGCGAGGCGGCACGCTTGCAGGCCGTGTATGCACCGCGCTGGCGGACCCGGCGGCTGGAGCCGCGCGCCGCTGCAACATCGGTTGAGCGTCACGCCATGGTCATCGGCGCGGGTCTGGCGGGGGCGGCATGCGCGCAGGCCCTGGCCAGGCGGGGCTGGACGGTGGACGTGCTCGACGCCGACGGCGCTGCGGCAGGTGCCTCGGCGCTGCCGGCCGGGTTGGCGCATGCGCGCATCTCACCGGACGACGATCGTCTCGCCCGCCTCGGCCGCGCCGGCCTGGCGGCCCTGCTCGCCGCCCTGCCCGAACCCGAGCGCCACGCCCTGTGGCAAGGCGGCGGGCTGCTGCTGGCCGAGCCCGGCTCCGCCCTGCCGGATCTTTCCGCCATCGCCGCGGCCCTGGCCCTTCCGCCGAGCGTGGCCGAGGTCGTGGATGCTGGCGAGGCGAGCTTGCGCGCAGGCGCGCAAGTCACCCAAGGCGGCTGGTGGCCGGCGGGTGGCGTGGCTGCGGCCAGCAGCCTGGTGCGCGCCTGGCTGGCCACCCCCGGCGTGCGGCTAGGCGGTGCCCAGGTGCATCGC
This sequence comes from Thiomonas sp., assembly GCF_054608695.1. Lineage (NCBI taxonomy): Bacteria > Pseudomonadati > Pseudomonadota > Betaproteobacteria > Burkholderiales > Thiomonas > Thiomonas sp. Next base: position 10,527 of record NZ_JBTRXV010000072.1, on the reverse strand, counting down.
TTGCGGCGCGCGCCGACCTTCACCGTCACCCACCCTGGCAGCTCCAGTCATGCCATCGCAGATTGGCAAGCGCTGGACGCGGCCGGGCGTGTCCTGGCGCAAGCGCCGGTTTGCATCATGGCCACCGCGCTGGACGCGGCCCGCCTGCTGAGCGCCAGCGGCCTCGCCCCAAGCGGTCCGTGCCTGCAGAGCTTGCCATTGCGCGCCCAGGCCGGGCAGGCCTTCCTCGTGCCTGCGTCCACCCTGCCCCAACTGGCCCGCTTGCAACGGCCACTGGCGGGCGACGCCTATGTGCTGCCCCTGCCGCCTGCCGCCCTGCAGTCGCTGGGGTTGCCTGCCGGAGAAACATGGCAACTCCTCGGCGCCACCTACGAGGACGACCCGGCGGCGCTCATGCCGATCGAGGCGGCCTGGGCGCATATCGCCCAAGGGCTTGAACCTCTTGTGGGCGCGTTGCCCGCTGCGCCTCCCGCCGAAGCCCGTGTGTTTCGAGGTGTGCGCGCCGTGGCCGTTGATCGCCTGCCCTGCGCCGGACCCTGGCCCGACTGGGAAGCGCTGGCGCGCGCCAAGCCCGCTGCCCTGCAGCGTCCGGCCGATGAACTGCCGCCCCTGCCGGGGCTCTACCTCAGCACCGCGATGGGCTCGCGCGGCCTGACCCTGGCGGCACTGGCTGCCGAGTGCATCGCCAGCCACATCGAAGGCGAGCCGGCGCCGGTGGAACGCGACCTCCTGGCCGCCCTGGCGCCAGGCCGCTTCGGCCTGCGCCGGACGTTGCGGGACGCGCCACCCAGGGCTTGATCGACGCGAGGTGAATGCCACCCCTTGGCGGTTTCAGCCCGCTGCGCAATCAAGCTGTTTGGCCTGGTCGTGTTTCGCTTGGCGATGCGTTTGGCTTGGCGATGCGAGTCCGCCAGCCGTGCAGTTCAGCGCCAGAACCAGAATGGCAAGCGCCCAACGAAGGCCCAGTACACGGCGACGACACCAACGGCCAGGGCCGCGGCAGCCCCCCGCCCCTCACCGTGCAGCATCGCATTCGTGCCATAAACAACGAGCCCCATGCCGACGAGCCCCAACACGACGCGAGCCGCAGGGTGTTCCCTCCAGGGCGGCGAGTCTTCATGCGCTTGCGCGGATACCGCGCCCACTTGCGCCGCGCCCAACACGCGATCGCGCTTCACCTGAAAAAAACCGATGACCAGACAGAACACCGCAGGCCATCCGGTGAAAAAGTACAGCAGCCTCGGCACGATGGGATCGAGATGGGGCCAAAAACCGATTGCGACCAGAAGCATGATGGCCAACAGCGGCGCCCAGCCGAACACGACCAGCGCAAGGCCGACTCTGATCCAAAGATTGCCAAAATAGTTTTTCATCTTCATAGGCTTCACGATCGTCTGCGCAGCGCTGAGGACTGCCGATGCGGCCTTACTGAAACGCCACCTCGTCGAAGCTGCGCAGCTTGCGGCTGTGCAGTTGTTCCATGCGCTGGCGGCGCAGGTTTTCGAGGGCGCGGATGCCGATGCGCAGGTGCTGGTCCACGCGCTCGCGGTAGAAGCGGTCGGCCATGCCGGGGAGCTTGATGTCGCCGTGCAGCGGCTTGTCGCTCACGCACAGCAGGGTGCCGTAGGGCACGCGCAGGCGAAAGCCGTTGGCGGCGATGGTCGCGCTTTCCATGTCGAGCGCAATGGCGCGGCTCTGGCTGAAGCGGCGCTCGGGCGTGCTCAGGGGGCCGTGGAAAGGCTGCAGCTCCCAGTTGCGGTTGTCGGTGGTGGCGACGGTGCCGGTGCGCATCACGCGCTTGAGCTCGTAGCCCTGCAACTGGGTGATCTCGGCCACGGCCTCCTGGATGGCCACCTGCACTTCGGCCAGCGGCGGGATGGGCACCCAGGGCGGCAGGTCTTCGTCGAGCACATGGTCTTCGCGCACATAGCCGTGGGCGAGCACGTAGTCGCCCAGTTGCTGGCTGTTGCGCAGGCCGGCGCAGTGGCCGAGCATGAGCCAGCCATGCGGGCGCAGCACGGCGATGTGGTCGGTGATGGTCTTGGCATTGGCCGGGCCGACGCCGATGTTGGCCAGGGTGATGCCGCTGCGGTCGCGCCGCAGCAGGTGATAGGCGGGCATTTGCGGCATGCGCGCAGGCACTGCGCCCAGGGCGTCGTGGCTTTCAGCGGCCTCACCCACGCGGCGGGTGACAACGTTGCCCGGCTCGACGAAAGCGACGTAGTCATCCGCTCCTTGCGCCGGCGTGCGCATGAGATCACGGGCGAAGCGCACGAACTCGTCGATGTAGAAACCGTAGTTGGTGAACAGCACGAAGTTCTGCACATGCGCGGGATCGCAGCCGGTGTAGTGGCGCAGGCGGTGCAGGGAGTAGTCCACGCGCGGGGCGTTGAACAGGGCCAGCGGGCGCGGCTGGCCGGGCTGCGGCTCGAAGGTGCCGTTGGCGATGCCGTCGTCCATCACCGACAAATCGGGCACGTCGAACAACTCGCGCAGGCGGTCGCGCTGCGCCAACGTGAGCTGGGACTGGAAGGGCTCGTGGTCGGCGAAGGTGAAGGGCAGCGGAATGGGGGTGGTGCTCTCGCTCACGTCCAGCGGCACGCCGTGGTTGCGCAGCAGCAGCTGGAACTGCTCGCGGAAATAGTCGCCGAACAAGTCGGGCCGGGTGAGCGTGGCCTCGAACGCGCCGGGGCGCGAGACGAAGCCGTAGCTCAGGCGCGAGTCCGCATGGGCGCTGCTGATGGTGCGGATGCGCACGCAGGGGTAGAAGGCGTGCACCGGCTGCGCCGGCTCGTCGCCGGCGAGAAAGCGGTGCAGCGCGTCATGCAGCCGCGCCACGCCCTGCGCGTAAATGGCCTGAACCTGGGCCAGCGCGCTGTCGGCGCTGGTGTGTTGCGTGCTTGGGGCGGTGGGGTGGGACATGTTGAATGGGTGTCGCTGAAGACGTTGCTGACGTTGCCGAAGACTTTGAAGATCTGCTGCCTGAAAGACTCTGTCTGCTGCCTCAGCAGCTTGAAACAAGTTTCGCAAGAGGCTTGGGGCTGTCAACCCATGCCCGCGCCATCCGGCAGCAATTGCGCCTGTAGCCATTGAACCAGAGCCGCCACTTCGGGCCGCCGCGTGGCGTCGCTGCGCAGGGCCAGGTGGTAGACATAGCCGCTGGCCTGCGGCTCGCCCAGCGGCAGCACCAGGCTGCCGTCGGCCAGCAGGTGGCGCATCAGCACCATCTGCCCCATCGCCACGCCCATGCCGGCCAGCGCCGCCTGCACCGCCTGGTGGGTGAAGTTGAGGTGCAGCCAGCTCTGCGGCTCCACCATCGGCTGGCCGATCTTGGCGAACCAGCCGGGCCAGGACAGGGCGTCGATGTGCTGCTGCCCGAAGCCTGCCTGCCCGCCCATGGTGCCGACATCGGCAATCAGCGTGGCCCTCCTTAAATCCGCAGGCCGGCGCAAACCCCCGCGCGCCTGCAACTCGGCCTGCAGGCGCGGGCTGCAAACCGGCGCGATGCGCTCCTCGAACAAGGCACGGGTGCCTGGCGTGCGGGCCAGCGGGTTGTCGGGGTGCACCAGGCGCAGCGCCACATCCTGCCCGGAAGTCTCCAGATCGGCCATGCGGTCGGAGGCTTCCACGGCGATGTCCACCTCCGGGTGCTCGGCCTGGAACAGCGGCAGGCGCGGCATCAGCCACAGGCTGGCGAAGGACGGAAAGGTGGTGATGCGCACGCTGGGGCGCTGCGCGCCGCGCCGCAGGGCAGCCACCATGTCGTCCAGCGCGGCCAGCAGCGGGCGCAGGGTCGCGGCCAGGCGTTCGCCGGCCGGGGCGAGGCGGATGCGCGGGCCGTCGCGCGCGAACAGCGCCAATCCCACCTCGGCCTCCAGCGCCTGGATCTGCCGGCTCAGCGCCGACTGGGTGATGGACAACTCATGCGCCGCCGCGGTGAAGCTGCCCAGGCGCGCGGCGGCTTCGAACGCGCGCAGGAAGCCAGTGTCGATGCGCCGTGTCGGGCGCCGTGGCGGGGTTGTGGCTGGAGGCGGCATCCGGCTTCCTTCATCATGCGTTCTGTGCATCATGAGAATACGAAATGACCGTTTTTGCAAGCGCCGTCCGGCACCTATGCTTGCATCCAGGGCAAGGTAGTCTTGGGTGCAGAAAGGAAAATCTCCACTGCGCCCGAGCCTGGAAACGACGGAGGGCATCATGCGCGAATGGAATACAGATACCCTGCAGGTGCAACGCGCCTGGGTGGCCTTGCAAACCGGCGATTCGCTGCTGTTGCGCGGCGCGCTCGGGCTGCGGGTGGAAGCGGCCGCGCCGCCCTGCCCCGGGCAGAACGCACCGCTGCTGTGGCTGACCGAGGAAGGCGAGCCGGACGATGTGTTCCTGCGCCCGGGCGAAAGCCATGTGCTGCGCGGTCGCGGCCGCATGGTGGCCAGCGCCTGGGGACCCATCAACCTGCGGGTGGTCGCTGCAACGTCCCCGGCCGCAAGCGCCATGGTCGCAAACGCTCGGCCCAGCCCAGTCGCCGTTGATGCAGCTTCCATGTGGCAAGCGCCGCAAACGGGCCAGGCCGGCATGGCCACAAGGCCATTCGCCGGCACCATGGCGGCGCAAGCGCCTTCGCGCGAAGCCGGCCTGCCGGCCGCTTGTTGCGGTGCCTGAGGGCGGCCCGGACGTCGTTCGGTCGCGCCAATCTCACCCCAGGCCGGTCGCCTGAATCAGCCGATCTTCAGGCGGCTCGGCGCGCGCCGCAAGGCTCAACGCGTGCCGAGATCGGCCAGCAGGTCGAGCGTGGGCTCGGCCTGGTTGAGGGTGTAGATGTGCAGCCCCGGGGCGCCGCCGGACACGAGCTGGTTGCACAGGTTGGCCACCACCTCGCGGCCGAAAGCGAGGATGCTGGCGCGGTCGTCGCCGAAGCTTTGCAGGCGCAGGCGCACCCAGCGCGGCACTTCGGCGCCACACACTTCGGAGAAGCGCAGCAACTGGCTGGCATTGGTGATGGGCATGACGCCGGGCACGATGGGCGCGTCCACGCCAGCGGCAAGGGCGTCGTCCGCGAAGCGGAAGTAGGCGTCGCTGTTGAAAAAATACTGGGTGATGGCGGAGTTCGCGCCGGCCTGCATTTTTTCGACGAAGTGGCGCAGGTCGTCTTGCGGGCTGCGCGCCTGCGGGTGCACCTCCGGGTAGGCGGCCACCTCGATGTGGAACCAGTCGCCAGTCTCGGTGCGGATGAATTCCACCAGGTCGCGCGCGTGGTGGAACTCGCCGCCCAGGCCGTAGCCCGAAGGCAAGTCGCCACGCAGGGCGACGATGCGGCGGATGCCTTCGGCGCGGTAGCGCTGCAGCAAGGCGCGCACGCTGTCGCGGCTGGCGCCGACGCAGGAGAGGTGCGGCGCGGCGGCCACGCCTTCCTCGGCAATTTCCTTCACGGCGTGCAGCGTGCCGTCTTGCGTGGAGCCACCGGCGCCAAAGGTGACGGAGCAGAACTCGGGCTTGTGGACATAGAGCCGCTGCCGCGCGGCGCGCAGCTTCACGGCGCCTTCGGGCGTCTTGGGCGGGAAGAATTCGAAGCTGAGATGGGAGAGATTCATGCGCGCCAAAGCCCGGAAACATGCCAATCGATGGCATGTGGGGCCTGCTCCAGCCTTGGCCGGGGCAGGCCCCACATGCGGCGAAATACCAGCGATCAATCGTGATCAATAGCGGTAATGCTCGGTCTTGTACGGCCCGTCCTTGGGCACGCCGATATAGCTGGCCTGCTGGTCGGAGAGCGTGGTGATCTGCACGTTCAGCGTCTTGAGCTGCAGGCGCGCCACATGCTCGTCGAGGTGCTTGGGCAGGGTGTAGACGCCCACCGGGTAATCGGCGGCTTTGCTGAACAGCTCGATCTGCGCCAGGGTCTGGTTGGCGAAGCTGGAGCTCATCACATAGCTGGGGTGGCCGGTGCCGCAACCCAGATTCACCAGGCGCCCCTTGGCCAGCAGGATGATGCGCTTGCCCGGTTTTCCGTCAACGGAAGGGAAAATGACGTGATCGACCTGGGGCTTGATCTCTTCCCACTGGTACTTCTCGATGCTGGCCACGTCAATTTCATTGTCGAAATGGCCGATATTGCAGACGATGGCCTGGTTCTTCATGCGGGCCATGTGGTCGTGGGTGATGACGTGGTAGTTGCCGGTGGCGGTGACGAAAATGTCGGCATGCTCGCAGGCGTAGTCCATGGTCACCACGCGGTAGCCTTCCATCGCCGCCTGCAGCGCGCAGATCGGGTCGATCTCGGTCACCCAGACCTGGGCACTCAAAGCGCGCAAGGCCTGCGCCGAGCCCTTGCCCACGTCGCCATAGCCCGCGACCACGGCGACCTTGCCCGCGACCATCACATCGGTGGCGCGCTTGATGCCGTCCACCAGGCTTTCACGGCAACCGTAGAGGTTGTCGAACTTGCTCTTGGTGACGCTGTCGTTGACGTTGATGGCGGGGAACTTGAGTTCGCCGCGCTGGTGCATTTGATACAGGCGGTGCACGCCGGTGGTGGTTTCTTCCGTCACGCCCAAGATGCGCGCCAGGCGGGTGGAATACCACTTGGGCTCGCGCCCGATCCTGGCCTTGATCGCGGCGAACAGCACGCGCTCTTCCTCGCTGGTCGGGTGGTTGAGCACGGCGGCATCGCTTTCCGCACGCGCACCGAGGTGCAGCAGCAGCGTGGCGTCACCGCCGTCGTCGAGGATCATGTTCGAGTAGCCGCCGTCGGTCCACTCGAAAATGCGGTGGGTGTAGAGCCAGTAGTCTTCGAGCGACTCGCCCTTCACCGCGAACACCGGCGTGCCGCTGGCGGCAATGGCCGCGGCGGCGTGGTCCTGCGTCGAAAAAATATTGCACGAGGCCCAGCGCACCTGCGCACCCAGCGCCTGCAGGGTTTCGATCAGCACGGCGGTCTGGATGGTCATGTGCAGACTGCCGGTGATGCGCGCGCCGCGCAGCGGTTGCCGGGCGGCATATTCCTCGCGGATGGCCATCAGCGCGGGCATTTCGCTCTCGGCAATGGCAATTTCGCGGCGGCCCCAATCGGCCAGGCCGATGTCGGCGATGCAAAAGTCGGGGGAGGTTTTCAAATCGACCACAGCGTTCATACAAACTCCGAACAAGGCGGCCGGGAACGGATGCGCACCGCATCCCGCGCCCGGCACGGGTTGGGTGAGCGCCGTTGAAGGAAAGCCGCCTCGACAAAGACAGCCTGCGATCAAAGTCCCGAGCCTGGCGACGGGTCTGGCGGTGAAACAGCCAGCCGTGCGTTGCAACGCTCCTCAGGGAATGCGGGATTCTAAATGCTGCAGGCCTCAGTTGCGCGCGGCCAGCGCCAGGCGCAGGCCCAAACCCACGAACACCAGCCCCGTTGCACGCCGCAAGCCAACCCCCAGCGCCTGCGCGCGCCCGAGGCGGGCACCCGTGCGCGCCGCCAGCCAGGCCACGATGAGATTGAACAGGGTGCCGTTGATGTCGAACACCACGCCCAACAACAGGAAGGCCCAGCCCTGCGCGCCGCCCGTGCGGTCGACGAACTGCGGCAGGAAGGCGAGAAAGAACAGGATGATCTTGGGGTTCAGCACATTGGTCAGCATGCCTTGCAGGAACACGGCGCGCAGGGTCTGTTCAGGCGCCCGCGCGGCGCGTTCGGCCACGGAGGCGGCAGCGCCGGAACGGCGCGCCAGCAGCAAGCCCGCGCCCAGCCAGACCAGGTAAGCGGCGCCCAGCCACTTGACCACCGCGAACGCCGTCGCGGACGCGGCAATCAACGCCGACAACCCCGCGGCGGCGGCCGTCACATGCACCAGGCAGCCCGCCCCCACGCCAAGCGCAGCCACCGCCCCCGCGCGTGCCCCGCGCGCGGCGCTGCGCGACACGATGAACAGCATGTCCGCCCCCGGTGTCATATTGAGCAACAGGCCGGCGAGCAGGAACAGCGCGAAGTGGTGAATGCCGAGCATGGCGTGGAGAATGGTGGATTTGGTGTTCGCTTACTGGGGCATGGACCAAACGCTTAGGCTGTGGGGCGCATACTGCACAGCAGTGCAGCGTCCAACATGAGCGCATTGTTGATCAGTGCGCTTGCCGAGACATTAGATTTAGGTTCCATATTTATGCCAAAGGTGCTCGATATCTTTTGCAGTAGTCCCCCTAAAATCCAAACGATCCTTGATTTTGGACATTTCCACGTATTCCTTGTAAATGACAAGGCCCTGATCTTGGCTTATAGGAACCGCCCGCCCACCAGGGGAAATCCTAAAATAATCAACATGCTCGTCCCTGAATCTATCTTTGTATTTAACCTTTAAAAAACATCAACCTGAATATCTATGGATTTTTTATCGCTGGCGAAGTAGGAATTTTCGAATTTCCTCTCTATATCGTCCATTGCGAAGATGTTTTTTGTCTCCTGAATCGATACGGTGCCTGTCATTTTGACTGTACAATACGTCACGACTGAAAAATATCCGCCAAGAGATATTTAGGCACTCTTTAGGCGCATATTCGGATCTGGCTTCTGTCCCGGACGAAGTAATTGAAGCTCTCTAATATCTAGAAACGCTATTGGGCGCGATGCAAGATCATACACATCACCTCCGGAGTTGGATATTACAAATTTGTCTGTTTGCCACCCCTCTCTTGAGTTATCAAGACTTAGTTCAGCATTAATGTGGGGAAGATATCTAATATTTGCCAGATATCGGGAATCAGCGGCAACACGCCATTGCGCTGTTGAGACTATGAGGGCCATAAGCGCCAGTAGGGTCGTGGCAATTGTTTCAAAAAAGATTTTGTTATTCTTCAGAAACGTTCTCATCATTCAATCTCAAAAATCCAGCACCAAATCTCGGTTGACGGCCCAACATCTGAATTGAGCGGCCTCGCGCGGCTTTTCGCGCGAGGCCGCTCGAATGATTGGTTGGGCGTTTTATGCGAAGCCACTTTGTTCTAGTCGACGCAGCAGTAGCGATGCGAACGCCAGATGATCCAGGCAAGTGTCTGGATCGTCGGAGATGTTGACCTCATGGCCACGAGGATTACGAATCGCCATGACCGCGCCGGAAAACAGAAAGCGGTATCCCTTCTGTTCATCTATCTCGCTGGAATTCGAGAGGGCTGTTAGCTGTAGCAATGGCTTTGCCTCGTCAAATACTTGCATCATCAGCTTCATGCCTGACTCAGAGACTTTGGCGTGCTTCTGTACGACCTTGTCGATAAACTTGAATGCCTCGAAAGTTGCTTCGGCATAGTGACCGTCATCAAAGAGCTTTCGCACTTTCGGTGGCAGACGTGGATGAATGTTGCGGCGATCAAACGGGTGTAAAGCCAGGCTGTCTTGGCCATCGCGTGCGTCAAACGCCTTTGCCCGCCTGACGATAGTTTCAAAGCGGTCAAGAAACGTTGCCATTCAATAGATTCTCGCGAATGCTCTTGAAGATTCGGTTGTATGTTTCTTGGTCACCACCCGCTGGAAGATTGATTTCAACTCGAACAGTGAGCGCCATTCCCGATGTGTTGCCGGCGCTCGGCATGGTGGTGGCGGCCGGTCCTGCGATGGCTGCGGGCACCCCGGCAACACGCAGCGATTTAGCACTGACCTTTATCTTTGCGGTTTTAGATGTCGATGAGTCAGCTCGCTTTGGTTTTGGCGCGGTTGCTCGTGAAGCACCATCATTCTTACCGCTCAGTGAAGCAAGCGCTTGAAACGTAGAGGCCTGCCGTTGGCCAACGATTGCGCTGGTGTGGTCGGTGTTACGAAAATACGAAATCAACTTGTCCGTCGGCAGCGACCAAGCCGAGTCACCATGCAGCCCGAACAGATCGACATAGGCCGATTTCACCAACTCGGCGAAGCCGGCTTGGAACTCGGCATCATCGTGCTTGTTGAAGACGCCCACGGCCTTTGCGTTCTTCTTGCTCTCTGCGTCGAGTACCCCGATGAATCGGAGAATGTTGAGGACGTAAGTTTCATTGTTTGGTGCGATACCGAGCTTCTTAAGTGTCTCGGCGCTTACCTGAGCAGGGAAAGAGCGTCTCAAGTGCGCAACCGCTTGGACCAAACCAGCTGTTCCGGACATGTAAGGGTGCTTCTCTGCCATTATTTTCTCCCTAGTCAATTGCTCGTCTATTGATCAAGACGCCCAACCTAATTAGATCGTCGGATAATAACTGCTGCCGATGTTATCCGACGCAATCAACACAGAACGTCGGCAGATTCTCCATCCCGCTGGCGGGGTGCCGGCGTGCAGATAACGTCCGCGTTGGTTGACCGGCTTTTCATCTGTCGTGAAGATGGCATCGGGGAATCGGCATAGGGGGCGGCTCGTCAGAGCCGCACCCCTGCCACACCACCCGGCGTGCGGGTCCGCACCGGGCGGTTCGCGAGCTTGAGGTCATGAGAGTCGAGGCAGTCCGAGGGCATCGAAGTAGGCCAGGTTCAGCGCGGCGTTGAGCAGCATGCCGCTGTTGCTCCACCAGCGGCGGGAGTTGTCGGCCACGACACGG
>NZ_JBTRXV010000071.1:0-23056 GCF_054608695.1 Thiomonas sp. | reverse complement strand
GCCGCCCTTGGCGTTGGTCTGCTTCACCAGCAGTTTCACGGCATCGGCAATGCCTTGGCCTTCGTTGGCGTACTGGCCGGTGATCGGCGCCTGCACGCCAATCTTGATGGGCGAAGCCGCAAAGGCCATGCCGGCTGCGGCAAAGCAAGCCACACCGGCGCTAAGCCGAAGGGTACGGGGGAGGAATTGCATCAGAATCTCCAGACGTCAATGGCCCGGTCATGAGCGCCGAGCCTGTTTGATCAAAACCGCTGTCGATTCCGCGATGGGCGCGTGTCCACCCCGTGCAGATGCGCTGGCGAAGGCCAGCAAGGGCAGAGACGTGCAGCGCGGATCATTGTGTGAACGAGCGGCAACCGAAGGCTTGCAAGCCGTGTGGGCCAACAACCTCTTGTTTCATGCTAGGCCGCATACTCCGGATTTCCAAGACCGCTCATGCAAGAAACGTCACGGCGTGTAAGCGCTGCGCCGCGCCTCCTCGGCGCCCGCCTCTGGCGCAGGAATTGCGTTGGCTGAGCCTAGGCCGCTTGTGGATGGTGATGCGTCAAATCACCATGCCCCGCCAGCAGACCAGCGATTGAAATGTCTTCATCCAACTGGTCCCAATGCAGACCGCTGGTGCTGATGGTGAAGTTCTGGCGCTGTTCAAGGCTGGCATGAAGCAGTCGCGGGAACCATGCCAACGGCACACCAAGCATGCGCCCGTCATTCAAGCTGACATACATGCTGCTATCGTCGAACGTGACCTGAACAGCTTTAAGGCGACGCTGAATCAGTTCCCGTGATGCAGCGCGCCGCCCGCGCCAACCCTGACGCCCAAGCCCCCGTCTTCATCGCCCGCTGAGCGGGCGTCACGACCTCCGAGCTCTCCACCGCGCAGAGCTTCGTGCGCGAGTTGTGCGAGCTGCTCGGCATGCCCGCGCCGCATGCCACCCCTGAGTGGACAGCGCTTCAGGCGCCGCCGTGCGCATCGCCATGACCGTGGCCGCCTTGGGCGCGGGTGAAGGCCGCCTGCAAAGCGTGACGGCGGAGCAGCCCGGCGACCACGGCGAAATGCTGGTGGACTTGCGCGAGCGCGTGGGCGTGATTCATGCGGATTTGACGGTGGGGCCGAACCTGACCAACGCGCAAACGCTGCAGGCCGATTGCAATCTGTCCTCACCCGGCGTGAAGTTGCACGGTGCGGGCTTCATCGTCACCCCCGAGCAAGCCGCCGCGCTGCTCCCCACCCCAACCCTCCCCACGCGTGGGGAGGGGGCCACTTCGCCTTCTTCGCGCAACGCCGGTTTCGCTCCCCCCCCCCACACTCCGTGGGAGAGGCTGGGAGGGGAATCCCTTGCACCGCGAAGCGCCGTCCTCCCCTCCTCACCTCCCCCACTCCGCGTGGGGAGGTGAGGAGGAGGAGATCGTGCGCCCCTGCCGCATCGGCCGCGACCTCACCGACGCGCCGCGTGGCGTGCCGGCCATCGACCTGTTCGGCCTGAGCGCCGAGCAGGTGCGCAGCCGCTACCCCGCCGTCTACCAGTGGCTGCTGGAGCGGGTCAAGCCCGAGCGCGACCAGAACCAGCGCGACACCTACCGCGACAACTGATGGATTTTTGGCGAGCCACGCCGCGAACTGCGCAAAGCTCTCGCCGGCCTGCCGCGCTTCATCGCCACGGTCGAAACCGCCAAGCACCGCACTTTCCAGTTTCTCGACGCCGCCATCCTGCCCGACAACATGCTGGTCGCCATCGCCATCGCCATCGCCATCGCCGATGCCTTTGATCTCGGTGTGTTGTCCAGCAGCGTGCATACCGCCTGGGCGCTGGCGCAAGGCGGCACGCTGGAAGACCGGCCACGCTACAACAAAACCCGCTGCTTCGAGACCTTCCCCTTCCCCGGCGACGACACCGGCCTCACCGCCGAGCTGCGCCAGCGCATCGCCGACCGCGCCGAAGCGATCGACGCCCACCGCAAGCGCGTGCTCGCCAGGCATCCCGATGCCTTGACGCTCACCGGCCTGTACAACGTGCTCGACGCGCTGCGCGCAGGCCGCGCCTTGAGCGCCAAAAAAGAGCGCGCCATCGCCGACATCCTCGCCAACAGCGCCCACGCCCTGCCCCTGCCCGCGCTGGAGGCCCGCTTCAAAGAAGGCCGCGGCCCGTGGAAAAAAGCCTGCCCCGCATTCTCGAAACCCTCGAAGCCCTGGGCCGCGCGCGACGCGAGGAACATGGCTGGCGGGGCTGATGCGGGGCGGCATGCCGGTCTAAACTCTGACCGGCGTCGGGGCTGGGCCATCCCCAGCCAGGGATCGAACCCCAGCGCGCCACGACGCATGGCCGCGCGGGCTGCAACAACGGAGAACGACAAACATGGACGAGGCATTCATCGTGGCTGCCGTGCGCACGGCGGGCGGCCGGCGCGGCGGGCGGCTTTCGGGCTGGCATCCGGCCGATCTGGCGGCCAGCGTGCTGGACGCGCTGGTGCTGCGCAGCGGCGCCGACCCGGCCTGCATCGACGACGTGATTCTGGGCTGCGTCGGCCAGGCGGGCGAGCAGGCCAACAACATCGCGCGCAACGCGGTGCTGTCATCCGGCCTGCCGCAAAGCGTTCCGGCCACGTCGGTGGACCGGCAGTGCGGCTCGTCGCAGCAAGCCCTGCATTTCGCCGCGCAGGCGGTGATGTCGGGCTGCATGGACGTGGTGATTGCCGGCGGCGTGGAGAGCATGTCGCGCGTGCCCATGGGCCTGCCGGCCAGCCTCGCGCACAAGCACGGCTACGGCAGCCCGGTGGGCCGCGCCATGCAGGCGCGCTACCCCGGCGTGGTGTTCAGCCAGTTCACCGGCGCTGAAATGGTGGCGCACAAGTACGGCCTGAGCCGCGACGCGCTCGACCGCTACGCGCTGCAAAGCCACCAGCGTGCCAGCGCGGCCACCAAGGCCGGGCTGTTCGACGCGGAAATCGTGCCGCTGGCGGTGAGAACGGCCGAAGGCGAGGCGACCGATGCGCTGCATGCGGTGGACGAAGGCATACGCCACGACGCGTCGCTGGAGGCGATGGCCGCGGTCAAGCCCATTGCCGAGGGCGGGCTGTGCAGCGCGGCGAACGCCAGCCAGATTTGCGACGGCGCCAGCGGCGTGCTGGTGGCGAACGCGCGCGGACTCAAGGCGCTGGGCGCGCAGCCGCTGGCGCGCATCCACCACATGAGCGTGCTGGGGCACGACCCGGTGATCATGCTCGAAGCACCCATTCCGGCAACGCAGCGGGCGCTCGACAAGGCCGGGCTGCGGCTGGACGCGATCGACCTGTTCGAGGTGAACGAGGCCTTCGCCTCCGTGCCCCTGGCCTGGCTGCAGGCGCTGCAGGCCGACCCGCAGCGCCTCAACGTCCACGGCGGCGCCATCGCCCTGGGACATCCGCTGGGGGCGTCGGGCACGAAGCTGATGACCACCCTGGTCCACGCCCTGCACCAGCGCAAGGCGCGCTATGGCCTGCAGACCATGTGCGAAGGCGGCGGCATGGCGAACGTGACCATCATCGAGCGCGTTTGAACGCGCGCAGATCAGGAGGCGAACATGACCGATTCGGCAAACGCTCCGGTGTTGCTGCAACGCGAGGGCGCGGTCGCGCATATCGTGCTCGACCGCCCGGAACAGCTCAACGTCATCGACGTGGGCATGGCACGGGCGCTGCTGGAGGTTTGCGAGGCGGTTGCGGGCGCTGCCGAAAAAACCCAGCGGCAAACTCCTCAAGCGCAGGCTGCGGGAGGAGTTCGCAAACGTCTATGCGGAGGGCGGCCGGATCGTTTGATCGCCCGGTTCCCGTCCCCATGCCGTTCTCCATCCTGATCCCGCAGCCTTGGATACGTTTGGATGCCAAACCAGTCGCGTGAACGGCGAGGTCTGCCGTAAACTTTCTGCGCGAGCTTTTGTGCCTCTTGTGTTGTGCGATGTGTGCTTTGGAATAGGCCACACGCCCGTCCTTCTGGAGATCACGCCATGAACGCCAAACGCCTGTCCAGCCAACTCGTCACCACCTTGTTCAGCCTGGGGCTGCTTGCCGCCGCGCCGGCAGCGAAAGCCGAACTCATCGGCACCCAGCAACTCACGCAGCAAGCCGCCGGCGCGCAAGACGCCACCCTGACCCAAGACCGCCAGACTCTGGACAATTTCATGGCGCGCGCCGACGTGCAACAGAAGCTGGAGCAAATGGGCTTGAGCCAGGACATCACGCAGCAGCGCCTGGCCGCGCTCAGCAATCAAGAAGTGGCCAGCCTGGCCGGCAAGATCGACGCCATGCCAGCCGCAGGAGATCTGGGGTTTCAGGAGTTGGTGATCATCCTGCTGGTTGCCATCCTGGTGGTGCTGGCGATTTGATCCCTCGCGCGACGCCCCCTGCGGCAAGCCGCATCCTCACGCCAGGCCGCTCGCGCCCCCTGCGCACCGCAAGCCTGGCGGCTGCCCTGGCCGCAGCGGCACTGCTCGGCGGCTGCGCCCTGCCCTTCGGCGGCGCAGCCTACAAACCGCAATACAGCAACGGCGCCTTGCTCGGCGCCCCCGCCGGACTGCCGGCGCAGGCACAGGTGGCGGGCGTGCCGTTCTATGCGGATGACCGCAGCTACTGCGGCCCGGCTTCGCTCGCCGCCGTGCTGAACTGGTCGGGGGCCGACACCTCGGTGGCCGCACTGGTGCCGCAGCTCTACACCCCCAAGCTCGACGGCACGCTGCAATTCGACATGCTCGGCGCCACGCGCCGCGCCGGGCGCGTGGCCTATGTGCTGCCGCAAGAACTGGCAGCGCTGTTCGCGCAGGTGGCCGCGGGCATTCCGGTGGTGGCGCTGCAGCGCGTGGGCGCGCCGCTGAACTGGCATTTCGCGGTGGTGACGGGCTACGACCTCAAGGCCGACACCGTCACCCTGCATTCCAGCACCGCCGCCAGCCTGGTGCTGTCCATCGGCCAGTTCGACCGCTCGTGGGCCCCGGGTGGGCGCTGGGCTTTCGTCGCGCTCAAGCCAGGGCAGTTTCCGGCCGGCGTGACCGAGTTCGACTATCTCCACGCCGTGTCGCCGATGGAAGGGGTGGCGCCCGACGCCGCGCGGCAAGCCTACGAGGCCGCCGTGCAGCGCTGGCCCAAGGCCTGGATTGCGATGATGGGCCTGGGCAACCTGGCCTATGCCCGCAAGGACTACGCCCAGGCCGCCGTTGACTTCGCCCAGGCCGCCCGCGCCCAGCCGGACGACGGCGACCCGCTGAACAACCTGGCCCAGGCCCTGCTGGCCGCAGGCGATCTGAGTGCGGCGCGAGGCACCATCGAACAAGCCGTCCGCATCGGCAAACCGAATCCGGGCGTGTACCGCAGGACGCAAGCGCAGATCGAGGCGGCGCTGAAGCGCTCGGGTATCGAATAAAAACCACAAAACTCAATGAATTCGCGATGTTCGGCCGCAGACTTGAGACTGCAGGCTGTCACGGGCAGGCAACTGCCGGACAATCCGGTGTTGTCACATGCCTGCTGGTCTCCCCGCCATGAAACGCCGCCAATTTCTTCAAACCCTGCCGCCAAGCCCGTTGCTCGACCGTCTGCTGGCACGCGCCGCAGGCGCGGGGCTGCTGGGCATGGGGCTGAGCGCGACGGCAAACCCCGCAGCCCTGACGGCTGATCCTGCCCATCCGGCTGGTGCGCCCGCCGTGGCCTTCTACTACGGCAGCCGGATTCCGTTGGACGACCTGCGCGCCTTCGACTGGGCCGTGCTGGAGCCCGCGAACGCACTGGCGCAAGACCCCGAGGTGGTGCGCACCTTGGCGCCCCAGACCCTGGCCATCGCCTATGTCTCAGTGGGCGAAGTGCAGCCCAGCCGTCCGTATTACGCCGACATCCCGAAAGCCTGGCTGCCCGCCAACAACCCCGACTGGGGCTCGCGGGTGATCGACCAGACCGCCGCAGGCTGGCCGCAATTCCTGCAGCAGCGCATCGTGCAGCCCTTGTGGCAGGCGGGCTTTCGCGCGTTTTTCCTCGACACGCTGGACTCCTACCAACTGCTGGCGACGACCGATGCCGAGCGCCGGCAACAAGCCGCCGCGTTGCGCGCCACGCTGCAGGGTTTGCTGGCGGCGTTTCCCGGCATGCGTTTGCTGCCCAATCGCGGCTTCGATCTGATGGACGCAAGCCTCGCCGGCGCCACGCTGGCGGTTGCGGCCGAGTCGCTCTATCGCGGCTGGAACGCGAGCAGCAAGCGCCATGTCGACGTGCCGCCGCAAGACCGCCAGTGGCTGCTCGACCGCTTCGCCGAGCTGCGCATCCGCTACAAGCTGCCGGGAATCGCCATCGACTACGTCGCCGCCGACCAGCGCGAGCTGGCACGGCAGACGGCGCAGCAGATCGCCGCCGCCGGCCTCATTCCCTGGGTGGCCGACCCGGCGCTGCACAGCCTGGGCGTGGGCGCGGTGGAATTGCAGCCGCGCCGCGTGCTGTTGCTGCATTCCAGCGCGCAGGGCGACAGCCCCGATCTGCTCAACCAGAGCGCCCACCTCTATGGCGCCATGCCGCTGGAAGACCTCGGGCTGGTGCCGGAATACCGCTACATGGGAGCGCCCACCATCACCGAGCCCTTGGCCGGGCGTTACGCCGGCGTGGTGCTGTGGTCCGACCGCAGCGATGTGCCCGACCCCGCGCGCGACCTGCTGCGCCGGGCCAGGGACGAGGGCGTGCCGGTGGCCATCCTCGGCCAGACCGATGTCTCGGTGCTGGCGCTGTTCGGTCTGCGGCCGGGGCAGGGCAACCTGCCGGGGCCGATCCGCTTGCAGCGCCAGTCCGGCACGCCGAACGGCGAAATCATCCCGCTGCTGGCGGCGGGGGACACCATGCGGCTCGACGCGGGCGCCGGCAGCCAGGTATGGCTGCGCGCCAGCGGCAGCGACGGCCGGAGCATGGACGGCGCTGCCATCACCCCCTGGGGCGGCTACGCGCTGGGCAGCTTCGGCGTCTTCAACCTGCCGGGCGACAGCGGCACGCGCTGGTCGATCGAGCCGTTCGCGTTTTTCCGCGCCGCGCTGCGCGTGGGCGACGCCCCCATGCCCGACATCACCACCCGCACCGGGCGACGGGCGTTTTTCGTGCATTTCGATGGCGACGGCTTCGTCAACGCCTGCGAGCGGCCCGGCTCGCCGCTGGCCTGCGAAGTGCTGGTCACCGAGTTCCTGGACAAGTACCGCACTCCCACGCTGGCCTCGGTCATCATTGCCGAGATCAGCCACGAAGGCCTGTATCCGGCCACCGCCAGCCAGGCGCAGCTCTGGGCGCGGCGCATGTTCGCGCTGCCGCATGTGGAGGTTGGCAGCCACACCTGGAGCCACCCGTTCGACTGGGTTCTGGCGAGCGCAGAGCACAGCCTCGGCCAGACCAGCAAGGCACTTCCTTACGGCAACTACCTGCCGGTGCCGAACTACACGTTCAGCACCGAGACCGAGGTCGTCGGCGCGCGCGAGTTCATCCAGACCAAGCTGTGCCCGCCGGGCAAGCCCTGCAATATGCTGCTCTGGCCCGGCGACTGCAACCCGCCGAACAAGGCCGTGGCGCTCAGCTATGCGGTGGGCATGCACAACATCAACGGCGGCGGCGCCACCATCAGCCGCAGCAAGCCCACCCTCTCTGCAGTCTGGCCCATGGGCATCCCCAAGGGGCGCGACTTTCAGGTGTACGCCGCGCTGTCCAACGAGGAAAGCTACACCCACAACTGGACCGGCCCTTACTTCGGCTTCGAGCGCGCCATCGAGACCTACCAGATGACCGACAGCCCGCGACGGCTCAAGGCGCTGGACGTGTATTTCCATCCCTACATCGTCACCAAACAGGCCGGCGCGGTGAGCCTGCACAAGGTGCTGGACTGGGCCACGCGCCAGCCCACCCACCCCATCTTCGGCCTGCAGTATTCGCAAAGCGTGCTGGCCTGGCGCCGTGCCACGGTGGCACGCACGCTGGGCGGCGCCTGGCGCCTGCGCGCCGAACCGAGCCTGCGCCAATGGCGCCAGCCCGAGAGCGCCCCGGCACCCGATCTGCGCGTCAGTACCAACCTTGCCGGTCACACCAGCCATGCTGGCATGCGTTACCTGCATGCCAGCGCCGACCAGGTCGTGCTGGGCGCGGCGGCGGCCTCGGCCGCGCCGCAGCCAGGGTTGCCTGCGCTGCCCTATCTCATCGACGCCAACGCCGACATCAGCCGCTTCGAGCCGCTGCCCGGCGGCGGCTGGCTGCTGCAACTCGCCGGCCATGTGCCGCTGCAGGCCAGCCTCGCGCTGCCGCCCGGCTGGCGCCTCGTGGTCGAGCCCGGCACCCAGATGCAGCGCGACGCCGGGCAGGTCCGTGTCAGCAGCACCAAACCGGGCGCCACGCTGCGCCTGCTGCCTCAGGCCTGATGCCACGCAAGCCCCGTCCGCATCGGCAACTCTCGGTCTCGCCCGATGACCCCGGGCGCAGCCGGCTGTTTCCACGCGGCACCCTGCTGGGCCTGGCGCTGATGGGGGCCGCCACCCTGACGCTGATGTGGCCCGGGCGCGAGCTGCTGCAACTGCTGCGCAGCACGCAGGACACCGGGCTGGCCATCGACTACCTGCAGCATCTGCTGCGCCTGCAGGGCCATGACGCCGACCTGCGCCTGCTGCTGGCACAGCGCTACATCAGCATCGGCAAGCCGCAGCAGGCCCTGGCCGCGCTCGAGCCCCTCGGCGCCGAACCGAAGGCCGACGCGCTGCGGCTGCTGATCTGGAAACGCATCTGGTTCGATGCCCGCGCCCGGCACGACACCGCGCTGGCGCAGCAGGCGCGCAGCGCGCTGGCCGGCTTGCTCGGCCGCACCACGCCCGCCAACTTCAACGATTGGCGCTCCACCCTGCTGTTGCTGCAGGGGCTGGACGAACCCGCCACCGTGCGGCGGCTGGCGCCGCTGGCCTTGCGCTTCACCCCGCTGCCGCCGAGCGCCGCGCAAGATGCCGCACGGCTGTTGCTGGGGCTGGGCGAATACCGGCTGGCGGCGCAAGTGCTGTTCGCCTCGTTGCCGGCAGCGCCAGCCCAGGCCCAGCAACGCGCCCTGCTGCTGCAGGCGGCGCAGGTGCTGCTGGCCGCTGGCGATGCCAAGCTGGCTTATGCCGAAGTTGCGGCGCAGGCCCGCAAGCTGCCGCCCGACCCGGCCCTGGCCTGGCGCCTGGTGCAACTGGCGCTGGCCGCCGACCACGCGCGTGCCGCGCTGCACTGGCTGGGCCAGGCCGTTGATCTGCACGCCAGCCCTGCCCAACTCGGCCATGCCCTGAGCCCGGCTCAAGCCGAACTGGCCTGGCGCCTACTGCTGGCCGACGGCGACTTGTCCGGCGCACTGCATCTGGCCAACGCCGTGCTCGCCGGCCCCGGCGCCACGCCAGCGGCACAAGTGCCCGGCCAGCGCCGCGTCTGGGAAGAGCGGCGCGCCCAGCTGCTGGAATGGACCGGCCAGCCCGACGCCGCCATGCAGCAATGGATGGCCCTGCTGCGTCAGCGCATCACCGCCGGGGCGCTGAGCAATGTGCGCCGCCTGGCCGGCATGCTGTCCTCGTCCAGCGGCCAGATCGCCTACTGGGAAGCCCGCGCCCGCCAGGGCGGCATGCGGGCCGATGACTGGCTGCAATACGCCCAGGCGCTGGAAAACCAGGGGCATCCCCAGCAGGCGGCGGCGGTGCTGCGGCTGGCCGCGCCGGCGCACCCGCAACTGTTCGGTGCGCTGGCCTGGCTGCTCGGCAACATGGGGGAGACCCAGGCGTCGCTGGCGGCCTATGCCCAGGGCCTGAAGCTCAAGGCGCTGGACTTGCGCGCCAGCATCGACGACGCGCTGGCGCTGTTGCAAACCGGCGCGTTCGAGGCGGCCCGCAACGTGCTGGAGCAATCCCAGCAGGCGTTGGGGCCGGACGATCTGCGTGCCGCTCGGCAGGGGCTGCTGGCCGACCTCGACTGGGATCTCGGCCAATCCGCCCCGGCGCTGGCTGCCTACGCCACGCTGTGGGACACACCGGCGCTGCGCCGTCACATGAAGCCCTACCAGGTGGAGCGCTTCATCGTCCTCACCCAGCGTCTGCATGGCCCGGGCGCGGCGCTGGCGCTGTTGCCCGAGGCCTGGCAGGCCGCGCCGCACAAAGAGCTGGCCTTGCAATGGCTGCAGGCGCTGGTCAAGCTGCCCAGCCTGAGCGGTTTGCAGCGCTGGCAGCGCACCGTGATGCAAGGCGAGGTTGGCGCGGCGCTGCGGCAAGACGCGCAGGTGTATGCGGCGCGCGCGCAGGTCTGGCAGGCGCTGGGCCGGCGTGACGAGGCGCTGGCCGATTTGCGCACCGCCGTGCGCCTGGCACCGAACAACCGCGACGACCAGATCACCCTGCTCTGGATGCTGCTCGACATGAACCGGCGCAGCGAACTCCGCCGCGCTTTCGAGCGTTACGCGCCCCAGCTTCGCGGCAGGGCCGACGGCCAGGAGGTGCTGGCCGCCGCCGCCCAGGCGCTGGGCGATTTGCCGCTGGCGCTGCAGCTCAATGCCCAGCTCTACCGACACAAGCGGCACGATCCGCTGTGGCTGATGAATGCCGCCGACCTGCTCCGCCGGGCCGGCGACGACGCCCGCGCCCGCGTGGTCTATGACCAGGCCTGGCAGTTGCTGCGCCAGCCGCCGCCGAAGCCGGCTGCGGGCAAGCCGGGCACGGCCATATCGCTCGATCATTTGCTGGCCGTGTTGCGCCTGGCCCCGGGCCGCACTTCGGTGCAGCGGCAGCAACAGCTCATCGCCATGTTGCGGGCCCGGCTGCGGCCCGGCAGCACTGGCGCGGCGCCCGCGTCGGCGCAGCAAGGGCAGCGCCAGGAACTGCAACACGAACAGCAGGCGGATGCCGCCATCGCCGACTGGCTGCTGCGGCTCGACACCACGGCCCCGGCGCGCTGGTGGCTGGCGCGCGCCGTGCTCAGCCCGGCGGACCGGCAATCGGTGGCGCTGCAAATCGCGCTGCAAGAGGGCGACCGCGAGCAGGTGCGCCGCCTGCTCGACCAGGGCGCCGGCGAGCGCCTCGATGCGATCGACCGCGCCGAGGCGCTGCGCGCTGCCGGCCACCCGATGCAAGCCCTGGCGCAGGCCGACCAGGCCTTGGAGCAGGCCGCGGCGCAAGGCCGCAACAGCGCCGCGCTGCAGGCGCTGGCGCAACAGAACGCGCAACGACACCTCGACCTGGCCGACCGCAGCACCGTGCGCTACGCCAGCCAGCAGACCGATGCCGTGCAGCGCGATGGGCTGATCCTGCAGCAAAGCCTCGCCCTGACCCCGCGCCTGAAGCTGCAACTCGGCGTGAGCCGGCAGCACCTGTCCAGCCGCGATGCCAGCATCATCACCGGCCTGCCCGGCCAGTGGCGCGACGCACAGGCCGGCCTGCAATGGCACGACGGTGCGCTGCAGCTGGGCGCCAGCCTCGGCCATAACAGCGCGCTGGGAAGCATCACGCCGCTGCAACTCGACGCCGCCTTTCCACTGCCCGGCGGGGTGCAGGCGCAGGCCCAGTTGCAACGCCACGCCGTGGCCGATGAAACCGGCGCGCTGCTGGTGGCCGGACAGCGCAATCGCCTGCAGTTCGGCCTGAGCAAGAACGTCGGCCGCTTCTGGGCCAGCGTCAGCCAGAGCGTGGCGGAGTATTCCACCCGCCAGGGCGACAGCCTCGGCTCGGGTCGCAGCCTGCAGGCGCAGGCCGGTGTGTGGCTGCGCCAGGGCGAGCCCGACCTGGCCTTGAAGCTGCTGGGCTACAGCAACCAGTTCAGCGCCGCGGGCGCGCCGCAGCCGTCTTACGCCGGCATCGACCCCAGCGGGCTGCCGCCCGCGGCCGGCTTTTTCATTCCCGCCGGCGACGACGCCGCGGGCGTGGGTTTCGCCTTCAACCAACTCGTGGCCGACCGCTACAGTGCGCACTGGCTACCCTTCGGCGAATTGGACTTGCTGCGTTCGCGCCGGCTCGGCAACACCACCGGCGTCGACCTCGGGCTGCAGGGCCCGGTGTTTGGCGGCGACCAGCTCTCCGTGCACTATCAACGCCAACAAAACACCACGGGGCTGGTGCGGCAATGGAGTTTGCAATACCGCATCTGGTTCGGCCCCTGATCGCAACCCGGCACCCCGTCCACTGCACCCCGACATGACCCGCACCGACATACGCACCCATCACCCATTTCATCAGGAGTCCGCCATGCACGCCACCCGCTTCTGGATCGCCGCCAGCCTCAGCCTCTTGTTGGCCGCCTGCGCCACCATGTCCACGCCCACCCAGTCCTTGCGGCTGGCGGCGCAGGACAAGCTGGCCGTGCTGCCCTTCGTCAACGCCACCGAAGCGCCGCAGGTGCAGGAGCGGGCGCAGGCCATCACGGTGGCGCTGCTGCGGCAAAAGGGACTGGCGCACGTGCTGGTCTACCCCCAGGCGCCGAGCGACAACCCGCTGGAAGCGCAGCCCGCCGCCTCCAGCACCCAGACGCTGGACTGGGCCCGCAACCAGGGGGCGCGCTACGCGCTGTCGGGCACCGTCACCGAATGGCGCTACAAGACCGGGGTGGACAGTGAGCCTGCGGTGGGGCTGACCCTGCAGATCAGCGACGTGAACAGCGGCCAGGTGGTGTGGTCGGCCGCGGGGGCGCGCTCGGGCTGGGGTTACCAGGCGCTGGCCGCGGTGGGTCAGGCGCAGATTGCTGCGCTGCTGGGCGGGCTGCAGGTGCAGGCCACGGCCATCGCCAAGCTGCCTGCGGCACCAGGCGCCGAACCCCTTGCCTCCCCGGCGGCGCGCCCCTGATGCGGGCTTGAGCCGATCCTGACCCGCGCCCGCGCCGTGCCCGCTTCCCGTTGCCCATGAGCCGCATCGCCCGCCTGCGTGCCCGCATCACGCGCCGGCTGCAACCGCAGCGCACATCCCCCTGGTTGGGGCTGGTGCGGGCGCTGCGCATCTGGCGCCCCAATGCACAGGCCGATCGGCTCATCGCCGCGCTGGAAAGCGCAGCCCTGCCGGCGCTGGCGCTTTACCTGAGCTGGCGCATCAACCCGCAAGACCCCTTGGGATTGCATGCCGGTTTCCCCTGGATCTGGTTCGGGCCCTGGCTCGCCGCGGTGCGCTACGGCGCGGGCTACGGCCTGTTCGGGGTGGCGCTGTATGGCGGCATGTGGGCCCAGTTCTTCAGCCCCGACCTGGCGACCTTCCCGGGGGAGTTTTTTCTCGGCGGCGCCCTGGTCAGCCTCATCCTCGGCGAGTTCGGCTCGGCCTACAAGGTGCAGTCCGTGCGCCACCGTGAAATCCAGCGGGACCTGACGGCACGGCTGGAGCGCACCAAGCGCCGGCTGTTCGTCGTGAAGGAGTCGCTCGCCACGCTGGAGCAGGAGCTCACCGATCGACCCATGACCCTGCGCGACGCCCTGCTCGACCTGCGGCGCCGCCTGGTGCAGGCGCGCAGCACGCCGGCGAGCGGCAGCCGCGCCGTTGCCGCCCTGCCCGACCCGGGCGCCCTGCTGCAGCTGCTGAGCCAGGCTTGCCGCCTGATCGAGGCCGGCATCTTCGTGCGCCGCAGCGGCGATGCCCACTGGACGCCGGTGGCGCGCCTGGGCAAAAACCTGCCCAAGCTGGACACGATGCATCCCCTGATCGAGCATGTGCTGGAAACCCACGAAATCGCCCACATCGCACAGGCAGGCCTGGCCGATCCGAACTACAACCAATGGGTGTTCGCGGCACCGCTGCGGCTGGACCTGTTCGAGGAGGTGGACGCGCTGCTGGCGGTGCACACCATGCCCTTCATGGCTTTCGACGACATCAATCTGCGCCGCCTGCAGGTGCTGGCCGCGTCCTACGCCGACTTCACCCAGTTGGAACTGCTGGTGGAGGATGTGCGCGCGGTGTGGCCGGCATCGCCCATCGGCATGCAGCAGGAATGGGCGCATCTGGCGGCGCTGCACAAGGCCTCGGGGCTGCGCAGCTATTGCGCCCTGTGGATGGGGCAGGCGCGGCTGAGCGAAAGCGTGCTGGACGAATTCTCCGGCCTGCAGCCGCCGGAAAGCAGCTGGTGGCGGCTGCAAACGGCCAAAGGCCATCTGGTTCTGGCGGTGCTGCTGCCCATCATCAGCGGCGCCAGCCTGACCAGCTATCGACGCCAGATGATCGATGCGCTGGAGCAAATTCTTGCGCGCTTCGACCAGCCCAGCCAGACCCTGGGGGTGGACTTCTACCCGGTGCGCCACGCCGCCGACTACGCCGCCTTGCACCAGCGCATGCAGCTGCTCTGAGCCCACCCGAACACCATGGACCTGCTCCAGTTCTACAAGCTGATCGCCCTCTCGCTGTCGATGGAGTCGGCCGCGCTCTGGCTGCTGGGCTCACATGGAGATGCCGCCTTTCTCGGGTTCTGGCTGCTGCATGCCGGGGCCTCGGCGGCGGCCAGCTGGCTGGTCTGGCGGACCTTGCCCGCAAGCCTGCGCCGGCCGCGGATGTTGTCGCTGCTGCTGGTGTTCGTGCTGGCGCTGTTGTTCCCGCTGGTGGGCGTGGTGGGCTTGCTGCTGGCGTCGCGCCTGGCGATGCTGCGCCCGCGCCGGGTGCGCAACGAGGACGCGGTGCGCGAGGCGCCGCAACTCGAGATCTATGGCATTGACCCGCAATTGGACAAAGCCATCGACGTACTGCCGGTCGGGCAAATTGCACGGATCGCAGCGAATGGCAAGGCACCAACGCAACAGCGCATTCGTGCCGTGCTGGCGATGCGCGACATGCCGGCGAGGCTGGCCCTGCCGCTGCTGCGCAGCCTGCTGGGAGATGGGGACGAGGAAATCCGCCTGTTGGCTTATGGCATCGCCAGCAATTGGGAGCAGCGCCTCACCGCCGACTTGCAGGAAGCGCAGAGAGATCTCGACGCGCTGCAAGCAAGGGGCGCCAGCGGCACCACCTTGGCGCATGCTGCTCGGCGCGTCGCCGAGTTGCAGATGGAATTCATCTACCAGGGTCTTGCTCAGGGTGACTTGCGCAAATTTGCTTTGGACCAGGCCTGGTACTACACCAATCTGGCCTTGAAAGCGCAGCCTGACGATCCGACTCTGCTGATGCTGCGGCTACGGCTGAGCATGGCCAGGGATGACCTTGAGAATGCCCAGAACACGCTGCTGCTGCTCGATGAAAACTCCAACCCTTCGGTATGGGTGCCTTATGCGGCCGAACTGGCCTGGAAGCATCGCAACTACACCGCGGTCAGTGCCATCCTGGGGCAACTTCGAAACATCCAGGTCGCTCCGCGCCTGCGCTCTATCGTCCGCCTGTGGTCTCCGCTGGAAGAAAAGGCATGACAAAGGAAGCAGGACAACCCGCAATCGACGTCATGCTGCTGCTCGAAGGCACCTACCCCTATGTCTCGGGCGGAGTGTCGAGCTGGGTGCACCAGATCATCAACGGCTTTCCCGAGCTGCGCTTTCACCTGTGCTTTCTCGGCTCGCGCCGGGAAGACTATGGCGAGGCGCGCTACAAGCTGCCATCCAATGTGGTGGGCTTGACCGAGCATTACCTGTTCAGCGAGGAAGTCCTGCCCAAGCCGCGCGGCAGCCAGGGAGACCGGGCCACGGCCGAGCTGGTGCGCAAGCTGCACACGCAGTTGCGCGAACCGGGAGACGGTGCCGACGCTGGCCGCGACGCGCGCGCCCAGGTGCTGGAGCAAAGCCTGCTGGCGATGGAGGGTCGGCTCGATCTGCAGTATTTCCTGCATTCCAGGCAGTCCTGGAGCTACCTGACCGAGCAGTACCTGGAGCGCTGCACCGATCCGTCCTTCGTCGATTATTTCTGGACCGTGCGCACCATGCACACGCCCATCTGGACCCTGGCGGCGCTGGCCCGCAGCCTGCCCGCGGCGCGCAGCTATCACACCATCTCCACCGGCTATGCGGGTTATCTGGGCGCGGTGCTGGCACGGATCACCGGCCGGCCGCTCATCCTCTCGGAGCACGGCATCTACACCAAGGAGCGGCGCATCGACCTGTTCTCGGCGCAGTGGATCAGCGACAACATGCCGGTGCTGGAACGCAATGCCGGCGAAGCGGGTTATTTCCGCGCGCTGTGGATCCGGCTGTTCGAGTCGCTCGGTCGCATGTGCTACGACGCCGCCGATCCGGTGATTGCGCTGTACGAGGCCAACCGCCTGCGCCAGCTGGCCGATGGCGCGGAGCCGGCCACCACCTGCCTGGTGGCCAACGGCATCAACGTGCCGCCGTTCGCCGCCAGCCGCAGCCAGCGCCCGGCGCAACCGCCGGCGGTGATGTGCCTGATCGGCCGCGTCGTGCCCATCAAGGATGTGAAAACCTTCATCCGCGCCGTACGCGTGGCGAGCGGTCGCATGCCCGGCCTGGAGGGCTGGATCGCCGGCCCGGAGGATGAGCACCCCGACTATGCGCGCGAGTGCCGCGAGCTGGCCGACAGCCTGGAACTGGGCGATCGGCTCCAATTCCTCGGTTTCCAGAAGCTGGTCGAGCTGCTGCCCAAAGTGGGGGTGGTGGTGCTGTCGTCCATCAGCGAGGCGCTGCCGCTGGTGCTGCTCGAAGGCTATGCCGCCGGCGTGCCCGCGGTGACCACCGACGTCGGCTCCTGCCGCCAGCTCATCGACGGCCTGGGCCCGGAAGACGAGGCCCTGGGCAGTGCCGGCGCCGTGGTCGGCATCGCCGATGCCCAGGCCCTGGGCGAGGCCTGCACCGCCTTGCTGTCCGACCCAGCCGCCTATGCCCGGGCCCAGGCCGCGGCCATTGCCCGGGTCGAGCGCTATTACACCCAGCCCATCATGTTCGCCAAGTACCGCGCGGTGTACGAGGACGCGCTGGCGCGCAGCGACCGTGCCGCCGGCACAGCTCCGCCCGCACGCGGCGCCGTTGCCACCGCACTGCGCGAAGGCCGCATCCCGCAAGCGGCAAAGGCCGCCAAGGCGGATGACATCCCGCATGCCGGGATCGCAGCGGACCGCCCCCCGCTGGCCAACCCCGACACCACCAGCCCCGGCATTGGCAGCAATGCGCAGGGCACGGGGAGCGGCTGATGGCCGGTATCGGCTTCGAGTTGCGCAAGCTGCTGCGCAGCCAGTCCTACCTCGGCCTGCTGCGCGCCTACAGCTATGCCTCCATCATCAGCTCCGGGCCGTGGGTGTTCTCCATTCTCGGGCTCATCGTCACCGGCCTGCTCTCGCTGGGCGTGGTGCTGCCCAACGACCGCATCATCCAGTTCCAGGTGACCGTCACCTATCTCATCATGAGTTCGCTGGTGCTCTCCGGCGGCCTGCAACTCGGCTTCACCCGCTGGGTGGCCGACGCCCTGTATGCCAAGCGCCGGGACGAGGTCGCCCCGGCCTTTCTCGGCGTGCTGCTGATCAGCACGGCCGTGGCCGGGACACTGGGCTGGATGGCCGCGCTGTTCCTGTTTCCGCGCGAAAGCAATTTGTACCGCGTGCTGCTTGCCGGCGGCTTGCCGCTGCTGTGCGACATCTGGATCGTCACGGTGTTTCTCTCCGGGCTCAAGCAATACCGCGCGATCCTCGCCTTGTATGCAGGTGGCTACGGGCTCTCGGTGCTGCAGTCCTACCTGTTGCGGGGCTGGGGGCTGGAAGGCCTGCTGGCGGGTTTTCTCGGCGGCCAGTTCCTCATGTGGACGGCCATGATGTGGCTGGTGCTGCGCAACTTTCCGCCCACCCGCCCGATCACGCTCGACTGCTTCAAGCGCGGCGCCATGTTCCCCTCGCTGCTGGCCGGCGGCACGCTCTACAACTTGGGCGTGTGGGCCGACAAGCTGGTGTTCTGGTACACGCCCCAAACCTCCAACGTGGTCATCGGCCCGCTGCGCGCCTCCACGATCTATGATTTGCCGGTGTTCCTCGCCTACCTGTGCGTGATTCCGGGCATGGGCGTGTTCCTGGTGAAGTTCGAAACCGATTTCGTCGAGTGGTACGACAAGTTCTACACCGCCGTGCGCGCCGGCGGTGCGCTGCAGGACATCGTTCGCTTCCACGACCGCATGCAGGACACCGTGCGCGAGGGCATCTACCAGATCATCAAGGTGCAGGCCATCACCCTGCTGGCGCTCTACACCTTCGTCGGGCCGCTGTTCCACGCCATCGGCATCAGCGATCTGTACATCCCGCTGTTCCTGGTGCAGGCGGTGGCCGCCAGCTTCCAGGTCTTGCTGCTGGCCGTGCTGAACGTGTTCTTCTACCTCGACCGCCGTCGCGAGGTGGTGTTCATCACCGCGCTGCTGACCGTGCTCAACCTCGTCTTCAGCCGTGTGTCCATCACGCTGGGCGCCGAGTGGTTCGGCTACGGCTTCGCCGTGGCCCTGCTCATCACCCTGATCACCGGCCTGATGCTGGTGCAGCGCCTGTTCCGCCGACTGGAATATCAGACCTTCATGCTGCAAGGCTCATGAACCGGTGGCAGCCGTTCGCTCCAGGCCTTGCCGTGAGCGTCTCGGCCGCGTGGCGCCGGACGCAGCCCTCGTTACACTGATCCCGTCATTTTTCGCCCCGCCATGGCTCGATCATCCACACGGCTCCCAAGGCCAGCCCCTGCCCTTCCATCCCGCCGTCTGGCGCTGCTCGCCGGCTGCGGCCTGCTGGGCGGCGCCTGGCTCCAGGGCCGGGCGCTCGCTCAAGCCGCCCCCGGTTCGAGCGCCGGCGGCAGCTCGCCAGCCATGAACTATGCCGACGCGCCGCGCGCTGCCGCGCTGGCCGCGCAATTGGCGCAGCAGACCGGGCTGGATGCGTCGTGGATTGCCAGCCAGCTCGACCAGGCGCAGTTCCAGCCCGCGGTGGCGCGGCTCATCATTCCGGGGCGGCCGGAGCAGAAGAACTGGCGGGTGTACCGCAGCCGTTTCGTCGAGCCCATGCGCATTGGCGCGGGATCTGACTTCGTGCAGGAATTCGACGTCTGGCTGCGCAAGGCCGAGAGCCGCTTCGGCGTGCCGCGCAGCGTCATCGTCGGCATTCTCGGGGTGGAGACGATCTACGGCCGCAATATGGGTGGCTTTCGCGTGCTCGACGCCCTGGCGACGCTGGCGCTGGACTTCCCGGACGCCGCGCCCAAAGACCGCAGCAGCTACTTTGCCAGCCAGTTCGGCGACTACTTCCTGTGGTGCCGCGGCAGCGGCTTCGACGCGACGCAGGTGAAGGGCTCGTATGCCGGCGCCATCGGCATGCCGCAGTTCATGCCGGGCAACATCTTGCGCTACGCGCTGAACTTCGAGGGCGGCAGCAAGGTGGACATCATCAACAGCGCGGCCGACGCCATCGGCAGCGTCGGCAACTACCTGGCAGGCCATGGCTGGACGGCGGGGCAGCCCACCCATTTTCAGTTGCTGGTGTCCAGCAGCATCGCCCCGGACACGCTCGCTAAACTGCTCGCACCCGACATCGTGCCGAGCTTCAGTGCGCAGGACTTGCAAAATGCCGGCCTGCCGCTGCTGCCGCAGGTGCTGGCCTATCCGGGCAAGCTGGCGGTGGTGCAACTGCCCAACGCCGGCGCCAAGCCCGACTACATTCTCGGCACGGACAATTTCTACGCCGTGACCCGCTATAACCATTCGGCCTTCTACGCCTTGGCCGTGATCGAACTGGGGAACGCAGCCATGGCCGCCGCGCAGGGCTGAGCAGCAATGGAGCAAGCATGAACCTTGCGCGGCACTCACCCCCAGGATGAATCGGATGAACCTTGCAGCACTCCTCAAACCCCTCGCCGCCGTTTTGTTGACAAGCATCGCCCTGTCAGGCTGCGGCGTGTTGGCCGCGCCCTGCCGCGTGGCGTCCGCCGGCATCAAGATGGTGCCCGTCGTCGGCCATGCGGCCGCCGCTCCCACCGACCTTTGCGCGGCGGTCATCGACCCCTGAAGGCTGCAGCCGCGCTGCAACGGACTTGCGCCCGGGTTCAAACCGCCGGCACCGCGCGGGGCCGCGCACGCAAGGCGACGTGGATGCCGGCGAAGATCAGCGCCGCGCCGATCAGGTGGTAGAGCGCGATGCCTTCGTGCAGAAACAGATAGGACAGCACGGCGGCGAACACCGGCGCCAGGTTGCCGAAATAGGCCGGAATCTGCGCCCCGGTGCGGGCCACTGCCGTGCCCCAGCAGACATAAGCCAGCAGCGAGGCCAACAGGGCCGCGTAGCCGATGGCCAGCACCACCGGCGTTCCCCAGTGGGTGCTTTCCCCCAGGCCCCAATGCTCGAACGCGGCGAACGGCGCGATGAACAAGCTGCCCCAGGCCATTTGCACGGTGAGCGAGGCAAAGGGGGTCAGCCCCAGCGGGCGGCGGCGTAACTCCCAGGTGTAGAAACCCCAGAGGAACACGGCCAGCAACATGATGAGGTCGCCCGTGGCCAGGTGCAACCGCAGCAGATGGTCGATCTGGCCCTTGGTCACCACGACCACCACCCCGGCCACCGACAGCGCCGCGCCCCACCACGATGCGGGACCGATCGGTTCGCGGTAGAACACCGCACCGGTCAGCAGGATGAACACGGGTGCCGCCGAGGTGATGAGCGAGACGTTCAGCGGGGTGGTCGTGTGCAGCGCCACATACTGCAGCGAGTTGTAGCAGGCCACGCCGAGAAACCCCATGCGGGCGAGCGGCTTCCAGTGCTGCTGCAGCAGCGCGCGCTGGCGCCACAAACCGGGGCCGGTGAACAGCAAGGCCACCAGCAAGGCGAGGAACCAGCGGTCAAAGCTCAGCGCCAGCGGCGGAATCTGCCCCACCATGAGGCGCCCGACCACGGCGTTCCCAGCCCAGAGCAAGGGCGGCAGGATGAGCAGGAGCAGCGTGTTGAAATCGAGTTTGACACGTGGGCGCATCAGCCATTATTCCAAGCCGAAGCGATACGCGCAGCCAACGATGAAACCCGGGCTGCGAGCAGGGGCTGTCATCAGTCAGTCGCCTGCCCTCCCGCGCCAAGACCTGCTGCCATGGCCTGGGCGGGCTGGGCCGTGTCGCTGAGCCGTTGCGGCGCGGATGCTTGCGGCCATGGCAGCTGCCAGTAGCGCGGCCACTTTGCGCGCCACGATTCAAGCTCGGCCGGATGCTCGTCGCGCCACACCAGGGCGCCGGCTCGATCGGTGCGCTGCACCGGCAGACCGAGGTCGGCGTAGCGTTGCAGCACGTCCGCATGCGGATGGCCGTAACTGTTCATGAACCCCGCTTGCACGGCAACCAGGCGCGGCGCCACGGCCTGCAGAAATTCGGCGCTGGACGAGGTTTTGCTGCCGTGATGCGCTGCCAGCAGCAAGTCGACGCCGAGCGCGTCCGCTGCCGGCCCGGCGGCCAGGGCTCGCTCCTGTGCGCGTTCGATGTCGCCCGTGAGCAGCAGGCTGCCATGCCTGCTGGCCACGCGCAGCACACAGGAATGCGCGTTGGTGCGCTGCGCTGGCGCGGGGTCGGCGGCGGCCGGGTGCAGCAGTTGGAAGTCGACGCCGTCCCAAGTCCAGCGCATGCCGGCGACGCAGGGCTGGGCACTGGCGTACCCCATGGCCAGCACGCGCTCGGCCGCGACCGAGCTGACGGCGGCCGTGCCGGGATAGGCGCGTGCGATCGACGCCGCGCCGCCGATGTGGTCGCTGTCGGCATGGCTGAGCACGACGCGGTCGAGCCGCCGCTCGCCCAGCGTGTGCAGCAGCGGCAACAGCACGCGCTCGCCCGCATCGCTCTGCAGGCCGAGCGTCGGCCCGGTGTCGAACAGCAGGGTGTGGCGTGCGGTGCGCACGATGATGCCCATGCCCTGCCCGACATCGGCGATCCAGGCTTCGACATGACCCTCGGCCGGGCGTTGTCCCGGGTTCAGCAGCAAGGGGACGATGAGCGCAAGCCCTGGCGCACGCAGGCGCCAGGGCCAGGGCAGCACCAAGGCCAGCACGCCGAGGGCGGCAAGCACCAGCGCCGGCCATTCGGGCGCAGCCGCATGCCACTGCGCCTGCGGCCAGCTCGCCAACTCGGCCAGCACGCGGGCCAAGCCGGCTTGCACCCAGGCTGCCGCCTGCCACACCCAGGCGTCCAGGGGAGCAGGCAGGAGCAAGCCCAACACGGCAAGCGGCGCCACCCAAAGCGTGACCACAGGGATGGCGGCGGCATTGGCCAGCGGCGACAGGATGGCGATCTGCTGGAAGAACAGCAGGGTGAGCGGCGCCAGCGCCAGGGTCACGGCCCATTGCGAACGGCCTGCGGCGCGCAGACGCGACCAAGCCCCATGCGCCAGCGTGCGCAGGCGCGACGGTGCGGGGGCGGCCATCGCTGGGGCCGGCATGGCGGACTCCGACGGGTCCGCAGCCTCCAGGCGCGGCTTGGCCGGGTCGGCCAGGAACAAGATGCCCACGGCGCAGAACGACAGCCAGAAACCGGCCTGCATCAGCGCCCAGGGGTCCCACAACAACACGGCAAGCAGCGCCCAGGACAGGGTCTGTCGCCAGCTGATGCGCAGGCCGGACATGCGCAGCGACAGCCCGACCGCCAGCATCAGCAAGGTACGTTGGGCCGGCACACCGAAACCCGCCAGCAGGCAGTAGGCGGTGGCCGCCAGCAGGCCGAACACCCCGGCCACCGTGGGCGTGGGCAGCCACAGCGGCCCTGGGTGGCGAAGGTGGGCCGTGCGGCGCCAGACGAAGCCGGCCAGCCATGCCGCCAGCCATGCCAGCATGGTGATGTGCAGGCCCGAAATGCTCATGAGATGGGCGACCCCGGTGATGCGGTAGATGGTCCATTCGCGCGACGCAATGGCCGCCTGGTCCCCCAGCGCCAGGGCGGCGATGGTGCCTGCCTGCGGATTGCCCGCGAGCGCCGCATCGATGCGTGCGCGCAAGCGGTCGCGCAGCGATTGCAAGGCGAGGTCGGCGCCGTCCTGCAAATGGCCGAGTGCCTTGGGGGGCTCGAAACGCCTCGCCTGGCTGACCGTGGCCGTGGCGCCTATGCCCTGCTCGAACAACCAAAGCTCGGCATCGAAGCCCGCCGGGTTGGCCGCGCCATGCACCGGCTTCAAGCGCAGCGGCAGGCGCCAGACTTCGCCGGGATGGACC
>NZ_JBTRXV010000070.1:0-23143 GCF_054608695.1 Thiomonas sp. | reverse complement strand
GCTGACTCGGGCACGGAATGGCTCGACTGCGCTGTCGCTTGTCAAGCCGTTCCGTGTCCACTCGTCTTCGGTCGGCCCCCCCGCCTGCCAGTGTTCGCGGCAGGGTTCGGTGCGCGGGAGTGGCGCAAGGGGCGTGCCGTCGCTGCGCTCCGTCACTTCCCTTGCTTCACTCCCACTTACTCACCCGCGTCCGGGGCAAGCCCGGACTTGCCGCTCCCTGGCAGGGGCTGCGGGCTGGACGCCCTTGCCCCGCAGTGTTCGTGCCTGTCGTCACGTCACAGCCACGATGAGGCCGTGGCTGTGTACGTTCGCAGGCACTCCCTGCGGCTCCTGACCCACGCCAATCTGGTCTTCGCCGCGTTGCCGCGAGGCGTCCAGTCAAAACCAACCTCAAAACCCCGTCGCCAAAACACGCGACCGGGTTTTGAGTGTTAATCCAAACACACCCATCAGCCAGCAGCAATGCTAATGCCGCAGCTTTAGGCTGCGGCATCGTCAGGCACCGTCGCAATAACAAGTTTCCGCGCTTTCCTCTGAGGGAAGCGCCTATAAACGCCTGCCTGACCTAATGGCCGTCCACTCAAACCGGCACCCTGCCACGTCAAACCGACGTGGTTCAGTGCCGGATCGAGCATCGACGCACAAAATCGGTGCATCCATGCCGCCAAAGCACGTCAAACCAACGTAGTTGCGCCGTCGTTGGCTCCATTCGGTGGAGATCGTTGGCTTTTGGACGCTCTACGATTATCGAACCGGCCTGAAAAGCCGTGGCCAAGGATGGCGTTCGGCGCCGCCGCCGCCCAGGTTAAAGATGTGGGTCGTGAAACGCGACCCACATCCAGTGATCGAGTTTCCGCCCCAACCTATGTGAGTATGGGCAGCGAGTGCGCAGCCCAACAACCCACCGGAGCCAACCAATCGCTCCGGCGAAACCTTAACCCCCTGGCCCGATAAAGCCAGCGTGCGGCCAACGCGCCGCACGCGATGATGACCGATTAACCAACCACGGAG
This sequence comes from Thiomonas sp., assembly GCF_054608695.1. Lineage (NCBI taxonomy): Bacteria > Pseudomonadati > Pseudomonadota > Betaproteobacteria > Burkholderiales > Thiomonas > Thiomonas sp. Next base: position 22,132 of record NZ_JBTRXV010000070.1, on the reverse strand, counting down.
ATAACCATGTCCCCCGAATTCAAAACCGAAGCCGAGTTTCATGCGGCCCTCGATTTTCTCAAGGATTTTGCAGATAACTACACCCAGCCCACGGACGAGGGGCAGGAACTCATGGGCGAAATTGCCCATTATCTCGCCGACTTCCCCGATGCCCCGGCACTCGGGCATCACCGCAAAGTGATTTGCGCCGAGTTGATTTGGAATCACCTTTGTGAAGACCACCAAATTGGCGCAGTCTGGATTTCATTCATGCGCGATTGCGTGTGCCGTATCAACGATTACAACACGAAAGGTTCATCATGAAAAAGTATCTTTTGATTCTCGTCGGGCTGTGGTTCGGCATTTATATCACCGCAGCCACATTCACGGCCGAAAAATTCCCGCCTGCTGTGCGCGGCATCGCCCGCGTGCTGGTGATTCATACGCTTGAGCCCGTTTTTTTGCAGCCCAGGAGATTCACATTTGGGGATGGCTCGACAACGACTGGCGCGACGCTTGATGGTTATCTCGCAGAAGCGAAGAAAACGTCGCTGGTCGATTTTTGGACGACCCGGATCGATCATTTCAAGCCGATCATCCTGCTCAATTTGTGGCTTTGGGTTTTGCCGTGGCTGAGTTTGTATGCCGCCGCAAAACTGCTGAATACGGTGCTCAGCGTGCGGCAGCTCACCAGGCAGACCTGAGTTTCCGCGTCTGCCTATGAATGTACGGGCCAGATGGCCCGGTTTCAACTTCCAGACCACAAGGAGCAAATCATGGAAGACAAGCGTGAACTGACCAGCGCGGACAAGAAGAATCTCGCCCGCATTTCCAAACTCAGCAAGGCCGACAAGGACAAGGCCAATGATTGGGAAAAGGAGTTCCTGAAGAAGCTGAATGAGCGGTACAGCAAGTACGCAGACAGCATTTTTCTGAGCGAGAAGCAAAGCGCTGTGCTGGCAAAAATCGTCGCGGCTTTGGACAAGCCCGCCGATGACGACCTGCCCGATTTGGATGAGTGAGGCCGCCTTGATCGCAGTGCTGCACTACCAAGACTGCGTGCTGCGGTCCGTCGACCGATTCGAGCATCTGGTCGATGTGCCGCAGCAGTGGGCGCAGCACATCACCGCCACCCAAAACCCGCAAGTCGTTTTCGTCGAGCGCATCTGCATCGTCTACACGCCTCGCACCCACACACCGTTTTACTAACCCCTAGGAGCAAACATGAACAAGATCATCCTTATCGCTGCAGCGGCCTTTGGCCTGCTGCTGCTCACCGGCTGTGCTGGCGTGCCGCCGATCATGGGCGGCTCGCCTTCGGCATCGGCCTTGTCCTACACCCCAGGCCAGGCCCAGCAGGCCCAGGCTGTGCAACTCGGCACAGTGGTCGCGGTGCAGCCCATCACCATCGCCGCATCGTCCACAGCCACCACACCAGGTGGCGCACTGGGTGCGCTGGCGGGCGGATACGTGGGGTCGCGGATCGGTAACGGGCGCGGCTCCATCATCACCGGTGTTCTCGGCGCCATCGCAGGTGGGCTGGGCGGCGAGGCAGCCACCAATGCTGCCTACCGCCAGGCTGGCCAGCAAGTCACCGTCCGTCTGGACGACGGCCAACTCATCGCTCTGGCTCAGGCCGCCGATGTCGCGCTTCGCCCTGGCGAGCGCGTGGAGTACGTGAGCAGCGGATACAGCCAACCCGCCCGCATCCTGCCGATGCCCGCCGCGAGCCAAGGGAGCCAGCCATGAACGCGCCGCAAGCCGTGAACGTCGATGCGTGCCTGCAAGCCCTGAGCGGCTGGGGCTTGGGCGACCTGTGGCTGGTCCTGACGCTCGATGAACTGGATGCGCTTGGCAGTCTCCTGGCCGATCACCAGGCCGGTGAGCCAACGCTGGCCCACGCCAACCCGGAGACCATGCAGCGCCTGCGCTTCATCGCTGAAGCCTGCGGCCTGGACCCTGCTACAGGAGAGCAGGTCAAGGCCGAAGCGTGACCCGAGGGGCCGGGCTTGACCCGGCCCTTATGCCGCGTGCAGCAGCTTCAGGACGATGGCGATGGCGACGGATGTGAGTGCGCTGCCACCCAGAACAAAGCCAGCGGTCCACTTGATGACGTCGGCCTTGGCGCGCTCGATGTCGGACTGAAGCAGCGTCACATCCAGCTTCGTCGCGAGCTGCCCCTGCGCGTCTTTGACACGACGCTCGATGGCCGCATCCAACTCTTCCGCGACGCGCGTTGCGGCATCGTCGGGCACCCCAGCTTGTTTGAGGGCGGCGAAAAGGGCGAGATCGAGGCTCATGCGCGAAGTTTAGCGTGCGCCCCAGTTTCCGCGCTCGCCTATAGAGACAGGCCCAGCAATCCCGCGGCCAACACCAAGGAAAACATCATGAAGAACGACACTCAAAAAATGAACATCAAGGCAGTTCTTGAGACCGTGGACAAGGCCGGGCTGGGGGTGCTCTATTGCGCGTTGACGGCAGAGCAAACGCACCGTTGTGGCGAGCTGATTTTCGCGCTCGAGGCCCATCTCGCTGGCGAGGAGGAGTTTGGGCGCGGTGACATCAAAATGTTGCGCGACGTCTGCCGCGAGCTGTGCATCGACCCCGCGACAGGCAAGAGGGAGTGACAAGATCATGAAGCCGATCAAGAACCCCGCCGCCCGCGCGTTTCGCAGCGGCCAACCGATCAAGAAGCCCAAACCCCAACCCCATCTCGCGCCACGTCGCGACCCCTGGGTGTGGTTGATGTTCAGTCCAACACCCAAACCAAGGAGCATGCCATGAGCACCAACACAACCCCTGAAATCGTTCTGCCGCATCTGGTTGGGGTCGATGAAGCCGCGCGCATTTTGGGCGTGTCCAAGAGCCTGCTGAACCGTGATCGCCGCACGGGTGAAGCGGGCAACGTGCCGTGCATTCGCATTGCCGGGCGCGCCCTCTATTCGCCCAGCCAATTGATTGGCTGGGCTGAGGCCAAGGCACAGACCGGTATCGCTGAAGCGGTCCCACGCGCACCCGAGCCACCCGCGAAGCGTGGACGTGGGCGCCCACGCAAGATGGCCTGAGATTCATGATGGCAGTCCTTGCCTTGCCCGGCCAGCAGCAATGCCAGCCGGGTTTTTTGCGTCTTGAATTTCCGCCCATGCCTATAGCAGCACGGGCAGCAATCCAGCAGCCCGACACCAAGGAAAACATCATGAAGAACGACACTTATTCCCAGGCTTTGGCTGAGGTCAAGAAGAGTGGGGCCTGGCTTCAGAAGATGAGGGAGAGGGGCCACACCGAGGTTATTTTCATGGCGGGTGTTGGTTTTATCAGGGTGGGAGATGAATTGGACGACATCGACCAGCATGTCATTTTTCTGGACATGGATGTGGTCCAGCAGGTCAAGGGCGCGCTGGATTATCACCAAAGCCAGTGGGGCTGATCCCCCCTCCACCAACCCCGCTTCGGCGGGGTTTTTCATGCCCGCCGTGCGTGCATGCCGTTGGGCTGCTCACTTGCCCACGGGGCTCAGTTTCCGCCGATGCCTATGCAAGCACCAACACAGGAGCTTGCCATGGCATCACACTACATCAACATCGACCAGTTCATCCAAGAGGCGCGCGTCTACCAACACCAGTGCCGCAAGGCGCGGATGCGCGCGCTCGCCATCACCATCCTGACGCGCGTGCTTGTGATCCTGGCTGCCGTCGCTATCGCCGTCATCGGCTATCTCACATTCCCAAGTATCGCCGGAGCCGCAGAACTGCCCGCTCCGCCGCGCTGGTCCCTCGATGTCAGCACCACGTCCTATCACCTGCGGCAGTGGGCTAGGAACAGCCTGAACCAGGACAACCCAGGGCTTGGTCTCGAGTACGAGTACAGCCCCAATTGGGGTGCTGCGGCAGGCTTCTACAAGAACAGCTACAGCCGCACTTCGGTCTACGCCACAGCCACCTACACCCCTCTGCACATCATCCTGCCTGCAGGCCTCACCCTGGCCGCTGGCGGGCTTGTTGGTGCGATCTCTGGCTACACCAGCGCTGAGGTCCCAGACCGCCCGCTGATGGCCGCTGCGTTGCTTGAAGTGAGGAACGCAAGCGCCTGGGGCATCAATCTCGTAGCGGTGCCGAACGCTGGGCAGTCCGCCGGGTTCGTTGGTCTGCAACTCGTGGTGCCACTGTCATGAACGCGCGCCACCACTCCATCACCCAGCGCCAAGCCGTGAGGCTTGCGCGTGCAATTTCCGGCCTTGCCTATTGAGACACGGGCGGCACGAGTCGCCCCGCAAACAGGAGAACATCATGCAAAACGAAAACAGCCGCGACGTGCTGGCATCGATTCAGGAGGGCGTCGACCAGATCGACAGCGCGCACATCGTCATGAAGTGCCCGGCTCACCGTGGCGCGCTCACGTCCAGCCTCGAAGTCACGCTCGCGGCTGGAAGGCTGGAGATGTACTGCATGTGTGGCTGCCCTCCCGACCGCATCCTGGCAGCAGCGCGCGGCACTGGGCAGGAGCAGCCAGACCACTACGACGATTTCGTCAACGCGCTCGCCGCCGCCTGATTTCCGCGCTTGCCTATAGAGGTGTGGGCCACGAGGTCCGCACCAACCACACCACAGGAGCACACATCATGGACAGCATCACAGCCAGAATCGTCGCAGCCATGCTCAGCATCGCTGCGTTTGGCGGCATCGGCACCGCGACCTACACGAGCCTGCAGACCTCTGCGCAGGCCAAGACCATCCAGACCAAGTTCATGGCCTCGATGCCCAAACTGCCGACCGCAACAGCCCAAGTGAAATGAGCAAGCCCGCCACCCTCAAAGAGCGGCGGGAGAAGAAGCGGGCCATCGCACATGCCATCCCGCTATGGATATTGCCGTCTGGCGTGCAGCACACGCAGAACGTCGATACTGGCGGCGCCCACTTGGTAGACCAGGATGTAGTTCGGGTGAACGGTGTATTCCCGCGTTCCAGCCACCCGACCAGGACGCATGAGGAATGGTGTTTGCGGGATGTTCTCGGCGGCCTGCACGACGGTTGCGTGCAAGGTTTGTGCAGCCAGTGGGTTGCGCTGCTCGATGTAGTCGATGATCTCTACCAGGTCGGCAGTGGCTTCCTCAGCCCAGCGCACGGGCAGCACGGGCTTTCCTTCTGGTGTCGAGTTCGGCTTGCACTTTCGCCATCGCCTCATCATGGGGCAGGCGGGGGCGGGCACTGTTCATGGCTTCTCGCACCTTGGCCCGGAACCAGCGATCATAACTGGCCGCTTCCTTGTCGGTGGCGAACTCGGAAACGATGGGGTCAAGGGTTGCGGTCATGGCGATTCTCCGAGACAGTAGGACGCAAAACAATTTTATGCCAGCGCAGACAATTTGATTTGCCCCCCTCACTTGATCCGGTGCCGTTCACCATGCCCACGCAACCCCGCCACACCGTCAGGCTTCGCCCAACAGAGCAAGAGGTCATCGAGCAGGCAGCATCCACGCTGCGCATGACGGTTCCAGAGTTCATTCGCGAGATGGCCGTCTGGGGTGCGTCCTATCTCGGCGAAATGCGCAAGGTGGCACCCGAGCCAACCACGGAGATGCGGCATCGCATCAAGACGCTTGCGCTTCAGATTCTCGTGGACCCCGTGAACTTGTCGCTGCATGGTGACGACCAGCAACGGTTTTTGCTGAAGTCAGAAGCCGCCGATTTTGCCTTGTTGCGGATCAGAGCCGCGATGCTGGCCTTGATCAACAAGGGTGAAGACAGCACCGACCTGCTGCTCGATGCCGCGCGGTGGTACAGCGGCCACGCACCACACATCAAGGCCAGGGCCAACAAGGGGAAAATACCCGTGCCTTGCGGCCTTGTGCAGACCATTGACGGGGCCGTGCGGCTTCATCTTTTCGCAGATGGCCCAATGGACATCCCCCTAGGGCCACAGCAGAGCAAGAGGCTGCTCATCGGGGTGCCTGTTACGTCGCTGGTCTTTGAGAAGCCCAAAGGACGAACGTGGCGCATGCATATCTCGCAGGCAACGCCAAAGCGCAAGTTACGGACCTGACCAACAAGTTCGCTGGGCGCGGGCTTTGGGGCCAAAATTCCGCGACGGAACACCTTCAAGTCTCGTAAGTCGTTGATCCGAAATGAAACAGCCTCGCGAAAGGTCACGGTTTTGCGCAAAGGTCACAATTTTCAAGCCAAGGTTTTTGTCCGCCGATCAGCTCGCCGAGCGCGTGAATGATCTAGCCCATGTGAAAGCCTGACCAGGAGCCCGCCGCGTGCGGGCTTTTTCATGCGCGCTGCGCACGCATGCCGGGGCTCGTTCCATCCCCTGCCGATCTGCCATCCGAAGCCGCCCCGACCTGCGGCACCTTGTCGCTCCAGCATCCGTCACGCCAGCCCTGCGGTCTGTCATGCCCGCTGCACGCGCCATGCCTGCGGCACCGGCTTGCAGGCTCGTTCAGTGAGGCGGCTCCGAACAGCAGATCAACCACAGCAGGAGAAGATTGGAATGAACAAAACCCCACACGTCAACAGCGACACGACAAGCAACACCGCGCCCTTCGCGCCCCGCGAGGCTCACCAAACGGCAGTTTTGGAACCAATCGAAAACATTGTTTTGATGAGCTGGGCTGAGTGGGCACGCACCCCGAAAGACTACCGCCTGACATCGCTCTACGGCCAGCAGGGCCGCTGGGTCATGCGCGCAGGCCCTCACGGGCTCACGCTGCGCCCCGTCCACATCACAGGCTGAACCCCAGCACCCACCAGGAGCACACATCATGAACGACACCAACACCATGCACGAACTTTTCGGCCCCACCATCCACACCTACACCCGCGAGCAGGCCATCGACGACGGCGTGCTGATCGATGTCAGCACCACCGCTCGCGAGGCCGGGATTGTCTGGCCCGTGGCCCTCACATCCGCCGCGTGGGCTGACACCGTGGCCTGGACCGACACCACCGAGGCCCGCAAGGGCTACACCGGGCAGAGCGAATCCGGCAGGCTTTGGGATGTGGTCTGGATGCTCAGCCTGGCCGTGCGTGGAGCCCTGCGCCGTGGCCTGGATGCCAGCCAACAGCCGCTTTATTTCAGCCTGTTGCGCACGCCCACGGCAGGCCGGGGCGTCCAGCCCCGCAAAGTGACGCTCAAGTTCCAGGTCGGGCCGGGCGACGATGGGCGGCCTTGCATCACCGTGATGCTGCCCAGCGAAGACTGAACCCCGGCCCCGGCGCAAGGCCGGGGCATTTCGCCACCTGCTGAATCAGCATGCGGCCCGACGTGGGCCGCGTCCTTGGAGTCTCCACCATGAAGAAAACCCTTTCCCTCGCTGCCGCAGCGCTTGCCTTGCTGGCGCTCGGCGGCTGCGCCACCAACCCTATGATGGGCACCGGCACGCCCCAGGCCAGTGCCCAGGGCTACACCATCAACGGTGCGCAGTCCGTCCAATCGGTCCAGCTCGGCACTGTCCTGGCCGTGCATGCCGTCGTCATCGCCGGGCAAGCCTCCGGCGCTGGGGCCATCGGCGGCGCCCTGGCGGGCGGCGCCATCGGCCACCAGATCGGAAGCGGCAACGGCCAGAAGCTCGCCACCATCGCTGGCGCCCTTGCAGGTCTCATGGGCGGCCAGGCGCTGGAAGGCGCCGCGGCCAAGGAATCGGGTCTGCTCGTGACGGTCAAGCTGGACTCGGGCCAGTTGCTCGCCATCACCCAGGCCGCCGACGTGACCCTGACCGTGGGCGAGCGTGTACAGGTCTTGATGGACCGCACCGGCAAGGCCCGGGCCTTGCCGCTGGGTTGAGGGAGACCACCATGCGTTCTCGCATCTTCAAGGCCGAACTGATGTTCGCCCTGGCCGGCTTGGTCCTTGTCGGCGCCTTCGCAGGCCCCGCATGGGCGCTGCTGGGCGCCCTGGCAGGGCTGCTGGCCTGGGCGGCACTCAAGAAGGGCGCGGCCCTGCTGCTACTGAAGGCGCTGCGTCAGCCTGTCCTGTGGTTTGCCCTGCTGGGCGCCATCGCAGGCGCCCTGACGGGCGGCCCGCTTTGGGCGCTGGCCGGCGCCGCCGGCGGCGCCGTCACCTGGCTGGCCCTGGTCGAGCTGCGCGACAAACTGCGAGGGGACCGCGCAGGTCCGGTGCAATGATGGGTTGGCCAGCTATGCATATTGGGCACAGACCTTTTTGAGAAAGGAGCGAGTAGTGCGCTTCAGCAGATGGCCGTGACTTTTTAGTAGCGGTGGCAGATAGTCTCTTGCGCAAAGAGACGCATGATGAACTTGATTATTCTCAGCAGCGCGCTCCAGAAGAACCTTGATCTGTTCGTCTGTCATTTTCGGAACGTGCGGCAAAAGAAGCTGGAAATTGGCTTCGGCACTACGAAAGCCTCCAGAGCGACCGATGAGGTCTGTTATGAGTTCGACTCCAGCAGAAAAGTCGTGTTTGAGGAAGCCCGGAATAAGATCACGAATGGTGATGCGGTCTGGATCAACCTTCACGGACTGAAAATTTGAAATGAAACCTTGAGGGATTGTCCCGTCAAGCGACAGTGGAATAACCGTCATGTCGCTGCGATAGGCAGCGATACCGGACTCTTGAACGCACCACGGCGACTGAAAATAGTTCTTGCTCAGAAGGCCCACGAAGATGCTGGCCTTGCCAATTTCTTCAAGGATTTTCAGTCGCCATTCCTCGGAAACGGCGATGTCCTCATGAGCGAGAAAGGCCGAAATGCCGACACCAGACAACACCGCTTTAACTTGAGCGGCTGCAGCCTTGTCGGCCGTTTGGTAGCTTAAAAATGCGAGTGAGTCCACGGCTCCCCTAGCTGGCTAACTGTTTATCCTGGTGTTGCTTGCCCGGCTGTGTGCCCGGCGTTTTTGTGCACAGCGACCAGCTACCATCGGCATCGGATAACTATTTATCACTCCCGCCGCTCCCTCAACCATGGAGGTGCTACGCATGCAATCGAGACTGCGCACAGGCTTTTTCCTATTGTCCGTCGGGCTAGCAGGATGCGCCATGCGGCCTGTTCCATCCACGGAGCAGAACATTTCGACTGCCGAGCAGGTCAACACCACACAAATCACGGCAGCCGAACAGGCACGGCAGGTATGCCTGCAGTTTGGCGCAAAGCCAGGCTCGCGCATGTTCTACACGTGTATGAAGGAGCAGACCGAAGCGGCACAGTACAACATCGCTCTGGCGGCCTGCAAATCATCTGGCTACTCGCATGAGGCAAAGCGGGAATGTCTGGAGGGGGGCTCCGGCTTGTTCGGCTTGCGCGGCTGCCTACAAAAGAAGGAACAAGACTGCGAGGCAAACGCCAAACTCGCCTACCTGCCGGACTCCAACGTCCAAAAGATTGAGCAGTCCAACCACCAGTACATCCACACCTACAAGAACGGTGCGGACGGGCAATGAAACGTGGGAGTTGGGCTTTCGTGGGCAATGCCCACTCACCCCCGCCCCAGCCCCTCGATCGTCAACCCGCGCTCAACCGCCTGGCGAATCGCCAAGTTGATGACCGCCGCCCTTGACTGGCCGATCTGCGCGGCCAGTTCATCCACCCGGGCCAGCAACTCCGGTGAGATGGTCAACGTGATCTGACGCTTATTGCCCAGCATCACCCCCTTGACCGTCTTCGCCGCGGGCGCCGCATCCGGCGCCCCGGCGATGAACGCATCCGCCGCGGCCGGCTTCCCCTTCGGTTTCACAATCGCCATTGCATTGTCCTTTCAGCCATTTTCAATCTCGGATTGATATTAAAACAATGCGTTGACGAGGGCTTGCAGCTCATCGACCGCCTTGCGATCCACCGGCTTGGCTTCGAGTACCGAAAGCCCCGAGCCCGCCGCATTCGCATACGCTTTGCGCCGTCGCAGGGGCGTGGCCAGGTACTCGAACTGCGGCACGTCGGCCACGGCTGCGGCAGCCTCGGCGTTGTCTGTGGAGTGCTCGCCTGGATCGGCTTGATTGAGGACGGCAAAGCAGCGCAGCCCATCCCGCACGCTCCGTGCCTCATCGACCAGGCCGGCAATATCGTTGAGAGCCCACACGTCATAGGACCGCGGCTGGAAGGGCACCACCAGCACATCCGCCAGCACCAGGGCTGCCCGCAAGGCGGTGGAGTCACGCCCGCCCGCATCAATGATGATGTCATCGAACTTGCGCCCCTGCTGCTGCACCTGGCCCCGCAGCGTCGGCCCGTCTGAATACTGCGCACAGGCAATGCCTGGGGCATGCCCACCCTCTGCTCGGATGCTGATGGCCGTCTGCGCCGTGCCCTGCCGGTCCCCATCGATCAGCCACACGTCACGCCCGGCCAGCGCCCGCGCAATCGCCAGATTCACCGCCAGCGTGGTCTTGCCCACGCCGCCCTTGGTGTTCCCTACGCATACGATCATCACAATCTCCTTTTAATATTAAAACGAGTCTATGATGATAGTTTTAGAGGATGATTTCAATAGGTTTGCCGCAAATTCTCCAGGCCCGCTGCATGCACGCACCGCCAAGCCACCGAAGCCCCGTGGCAGTCCTGCAGACCAGCTCCCCGAGCTACGGTAGCAGCGTGGCATGCACCAAGCGCAGCCGCCGGTAGGCGGCGTGTCAAGCGTGGCTTGCGTACACTTTTTTGTATGGTGCAAAAAAGTGTACGCAGAACGGCGTGTAAATCTTCACTCGTGGCGCACACATCTTCCATGCAGAAGATGACTGCCAGGCAACCCATGCCCGGCATGCACAGCGCGGCTCAACTCCCCGCGCGAGTGGAACCAGGGTGCAACCCTGGCGGCGGCCCGCAGGCCGCCATCATCGGGCAGGGGACATCAGACACCCCCGGCCCGGCCCCTGCGGGGGTTATGCGCCGTCGCGCAGCCAATTGGAGGCCGCCCGGCTTTGTATGAGGCTAAGGCGGTGCGTCCTCCAAGGTATCGTCGGCACTGAGGGCTAGCTTGTGCTGACGATCTTCCGGGTCAAGTTCAAGTTCATGGGAGCGGATTACCTGGATGCCTGCCTGCGCCCCATAGGAAAAGATGTCGCTGTCATCGGAATAGATGGCTTCTACTCGTTCAACTTGGGCAATCGCGATAATTTGCCGGTCAAATTTCACTTTTGCGCGGGGGTTGTCTTTTCCCTTTCCCTTGAGGCCATGCCGGTGCATCGCATCGGCGCATTCGATGGCGGCTCGCGTGTCGAACGGGACGATGCGGAATGGTGGCTCTTGAAGTTTCTGAACGTACTCGTTCGCCGCTTTGCCTGCATACACAAGAAGCTCAGAAAGCACAGGGGATGGAATCAGAACTCGTTTGCGCGTCTTGCTGAGTTTGCGAATCAAGTAGTCAACACGCTGTTTTGGGTACTCGACCAAGCTACCTGTCGATGGATCAATCGGGGGCCGAGCATTGGGGAAAATCGCCAGAAGAAGGACGCTTGTATCGAAAAGAACACTCATGTCCTTAATTCCGGCGCAGTTCACGCCATTTATCTAATGGATCGCCCATTTGCGTCCATTCGCCTCCCTCGACTTGGCGCAAGCTGTCAAGGGCTTCGATGAGAGTGCGGTCACTCAGCGGTTCGAAATCTTGAACCGTAAAACTGTCTAGTTCCCATTGGAATTCTTCATTCCGAAACCAAGTGCCTGTGCCATTCACCCGCACGCTGGTGAAGAGGCATTTACCCAATTCCTTTGCCATGTCGCGACTTGTCGTTGTCAACTTGTATTCTTCGCCGTCAGGCCCAATCAATAAGGCATGCTTCGTGCGGTCTTTACCGCCGACGCGGACGATTTCCCCTTCAAGTTGTCCAGCCTCTTTGATTGGGCCAATGCGCTGAGGAATCAGTTGTTTTCGGCCCGGGAACGCAATGATCTGCGCTCCCCGATCCCGCCTGATGGCGCCTTCCGCGTTGTCCTCGCGAAGGTAGGCGTTGATTGTGTTCCGGATTCGCACGAGGTCGGGTGGCGCATCTGCACGGCTTGCTAGCTGAAGACGCTGCTCAACCTTTGGCACGTCATCTCGCTCTACTCGACCGCACATCACGGTGCTGCCTTTCCGAAGCCCGTCGAAGTGGACATGCGCATTGCTGCCCATCAATGCGGCATATTGCGCCAAGTACTCCGCCAAGCGACTCATAGGAATCGTTTCCGGCGTAAAGGCGGTGATGCGAAAGTTGAACTTAGCGTCACTCATGGTTTGATCATATATCTGGCGATGGTCACTTGTCGCATACGTCCGCGCTGAAGCGTGAGCAAGGTCTGCTGGGTTGCCTGCGTACGACAAAACTGCATCTCACCCCAGCTTCTTCGCCAGCTTCTCCGCCTCGATGTGCGTGTACCGCTTGAGCATGGCAAGACTCTTGTGGCCCGTCATGCTGGCCACTTCCATGATGCCCAGGTTCTTCTCAAACAGGCGGGATGTGGCCTCGTGGCGCAGGTCATGGAAATGCAAGTCATGCATGAACGTGGGGTCAGGCTCTACGCCATCGCGCGCGCAATCGGCAAGGTAGAAACGCAACGCGCGGGCTCGGCAGCGTTGCCAAGCCTTCTGAAATGTAGCGACCTTCGCTGGTGTGGGACACCAACTGAACACCTTGCCATCAAGCCGGCGCGGCAGGCTTTGCAGCGCCTTGATAGCCGCGCTCGACAGCGCGACGACGCGGAAGGGATCATCATTTTTGGTGACGCGCCCACCGACACCGCGCAGCTTGACGGTGCGGCGCTGCAGGTCAATATCCTTCCATTTCATCGACAGCAACTCAGACAACCGCGCGGAAGTCTCGACGGCCAGCACAAGCGCCTGGTGAAGGCCGGGCGCTTGTGCCGCGGCTGCGGCGCGCATCAGGTAGTCGTACTCAAGCCCAACCAAGCGACGTTCGCGCGGTGGCGTCTTGGCAGGCTTGCGGATGGCCTTCACCGGGTTGCCAGCGGGCAAGGGGATGGACATCTCCTTCTCAGCATGGCTGAACAACGCAGACAGGGCATTGAGCTGGTGAATCACGGACTGCGGCGCGTAACCAGCGCGCAGCAACTCATCGCGCCACGCGGCGACATCGACAGAACGGATATTGGCCAGGAAGAACTTGCCGAAGCGAGCCTTGGCAAAGCGGATGTGCGTTCCAGCGGAATGCGAGCGACGGAGCGGCACCACGGCCACCATGTAGATGTCCGCGACTTCACCGAGGGTCACCTTGCCCGCGTCATTGCGCATCGCCATGACGTTGCCGCGCTGGTGTTCGCGCTCGACCTCGCGCGCCCAGGCTTCGGCATCGGTCTTCAGATCAAAGGTGCGGCTGATCGATGGCGCGCCCTTGCGACGCACTTGCACAGACCAGCCATTGCCGCGTTGTTCGAAGTAAGCCATGATGCTTGTTCCTTTCCTGTCATTCCCACTGGATTCCCACAAAAGGGATAGGCGACACAGGAAATACAAGCATTCATGCGGGTCTCAGGGCGATCTTACTTACCCTTGGGAAGCAGAAGTTCTACCATTGAACTACGCCCGCTTGAGCCGCTGATTATAGGCAGGACGCCTGCCTGGGATGCGCGTTCAGCCGCAGGCGCCAGTTGATCAGCCCCCAACCGATGCGCCGCTCCTGGCCGCCGCTAAATTCCTATCCGAGCCCATTTCAGTCTCCATTTCCGACTGCACATCCGGCCCCACAATGCCCCCACCATCACCAACCCGTTTGCAGGGCCTGCCGCCAGCGGCGGGAGCGCAAACCCGCTTGCTGCTGCTGGGCAGTTTCCCGAGCCGGGCGTCGCTGCAGGCGCAGCAGTATTACGCCCATCCGCGCAACCAGTTCTGGCCTCTGCTCGCCGCCTTGTTCGAGCTGGATTTGATGCGGCTGGACTACGCAGCGCGGCTGCAGGCAGTGATGGCGCGCGGTCTGGGCATCTGGGACGTGTACGCCGCGTGTGAGCGCGAGGGCAGCCTCGACACCGCCATCACCCAGGCGCAGCCGAACGATCTGCCCGGGCTGGTGGCACGGCTGCCGCGGCTGCAGGCCATTGCGCACAACGGCGGCGAGTCGGCGCGGATGATGCGTTCCACCGCGAGCCTGGCTCCGTTTTGCCACCGCCTGCCCTCCACCAGCCCGGCGAATGCGTCGTGGAGTTTTGCGCGCAAGCTGGAGGCTTGGCGGCTGGTGTTCGCCCGTCATGGCCTGATCGCCGGCGAAGGCTCAGTGCATCAGCCGGACTTCAACCAAGCTCTACACTCAGAGCATGCAAGCATCCAGGCCCGCAACTCCCAAGGCTGAGGCACACGATCGGTCCGAGCCCAAGGCCGCGCCGCGCGCGATGCATGGGCCGCTGGACTGGCGCGACGTGCTGCACTGGCTGTACGACGACACGCTCATCGACGATGCCGGGCTGCGCCAGGGGCTGGACCGCTGCGCCCATGCCAGCGAGCGCCTGCACGCGCTGCACAAGGTGGCCAACGCCGGGTTGATGCGCGTGGCCGACGCCAAGGCGCTGGACCTCGACCTGCTCACCGCCTGGCTGGCCGGACGCGCCGACATGCCGCTGGTGCGCATCGACCCGCTGAAAGTGGACATCGGCAAGATCGGCGATCTCATTTCGCTCAACTACGCCGAGCGCCATCGCATCCTGCCGGTGGCAGCCGACGTCGAGGGCGTGACCATCGTCACCGCCGAGCCCTTCGACCTGGGCTGGAAGACGGAGCTGGAGCGCATGCTGCGCCGGCCCATCCGGCTGGCCGTGGCCAACCCGGTGGACATCACGCGCTACACCATCGAGTTCTTCAACCTTGCGCGTTCGGTTCGCCAGGCGCACAAGAACAGCGCGACGGCGGGCATGAGCGGGGTCAACCAGTTCGAGCAACTGGTGGAGCTGGGCAGGAGCGGCCGCGCGCTGGATGCCAACGACGCCGGCGTGGTGCAGGTGGTCGACTGGCTGTGGCAATACGCCTTCGAGCAGCGCGCTTCCGACATTCACCTGGAGCCGCGGCGCGAACTGGGCGTGATCCGCTTTCGCATCGACGGCGTGCTGCAAACCGTCTACCAGCTGCCGCCTTCGGTGATGAACGCCATGACCAGCCGCGTCAAGCTGCTGGGCCGCATGGACGTGGTGGAAAAACGCCGCCCGCAGGACGGGCGCATCAAGACCCGCCGGCCCACGGGTGACGAAATCGAGCTGCGCCTGTCCACTCTGCCCACGGCCTTCGGCGAAAAACTGGTGATGCGCATTTTCGACCCCGACGTGGTGCTGCGCGACATGGCCGCTTTGGGTTTTCCCACCGCCGAGGGCGCGCGCTGGAACGAACTCACCAGCCGCCCGCACGGCATCGTGCTGGTCACCGGGCCCACCGGCAGCGGCAAGACCACCACGCTGTATTCCACGCTCAAGCGCCTGGCGACCGACGAAGTGAATGTGTGCACGGTGGAGGACCCGATCGAGATGGTCGAGCCCACCTTCAACCAGATGCAGGTGCAGACGGGCCTCGACATCGGCTTCGCCGAAGGCCTGCGGGCGCTGATGCGGCAGGACCCGGACATCATCATGGTGGGCGAGATCCGCGACCGCGAGACCGCCGACATGGCGGTGCAGGCCGCCCTCACCGGCCACCTCGTCTTGTCCACCCTGCACACCAACGACGCGCCTGGCAGCATTGCCCGTTTGCTCGAACTCGGCGTGGCGCCCTATCTGGTCAGCGCCACCCTGCTCGGCGTGCTGGCGCAGCGCCTGGTGCGCACCTTGTGCGCGCATTGCAAGCTGCCCGACGATGCGTTCGACCAAGCCACCTTCCAGCAGGCCGTGTCGCCCTGGAAGCCCAGCACCAAGGTGTCGCCCTACAAGCCGGTGGGCTGCCTGGAATGCCGTAACACCGGGTATCTCGGCCGCGTTGGCCTGTACGAATTGCTGGTGTTCAGCCCGGCTCTGCGCGCGCTGGTCGCCGCCGCGGCACCGCTTGACGCGCTGCGTCAACAGGCTGTGAAAGACGGCATGCGTCCGCTGCGGCTGGCCGGTGCTTTGAAAGTGGCCGAGGGCGGCACCACGCTGGATGAAGTGCTGCGCGCCACACCCGCGGCGCAAGGCTGAGCGCTGAAGCCTGCAGCCCCGTTGTCACCGCAACCGCCAAGGAGTTTTCGATGCTCAAGCGCAAGCATGTTCTGGGCGTGGCTTTGCTTCTGAGCGCCCCCAGGGTCGGCTCGCCGGCCCGCCCCCCGTGGGGGTCAAGGAAGCTTGGGACGGCCCTGCGTTTCCTTGAGAGCAGCGCAAGCGCCGCCTGCGCCTTCAATCTCGGCGCCCTGCGCGGCAGCTGACCCTGTTGCCGCCTCCTCTGCGCGACATCTTGTCGAACACACGTGCGGGACTTCATGCCAGACTCAGCCTCACCCACCGAGATGCAGTCCGCCCACGCTCAATGGCTGGCTGGCGGCGGCGCCGCGCCGGGTGTCCGGCATTTGCAGTTGGCAGGGAACTGGACCGTCCAGGGCCTGGACCCGGCGCCGAGGCTGCGGCTTCCCGCCGGGTGCAGGGCGGTGCGCCTGGCCGCAAGCGACTGGCAGCTCGACACCGCCGGTGCGCTGGTGCTGGCGCGCAGTCTGCAGGCGTGGATCGACGCCGGCGTGGAGGTCGATCGCGCCGGACTGGCCGTGGCCCAGAATCAGTTGATCGAGCTCGTGCAGGAGCGCATGACGGCAGCGCCGCGGCGCCAGCCCCGGCCGCATGCGGGCCTGCTCGGCGACCTCGGCCGCGCAGGCGCTGCGGCTTGGCGCGAGGGGCGCGAATTCATGACCTTCGTCGGCGAGCTGGCCTGGCGCGGGCCGCCGCTGCTCGCCAGGTTCTGGCGCATCCGCTGGCGCGAGGTGGTGGCCGAGGTCGACGCGGCAGGCATTCGCGCCCTCGGCATCATCGGCCTGCTGTCCTTCCTGATCGGCATGGTCATGGCCTACCAGGGCGGTGCCACGCTGGCCACCTACGGCGCCAACATCCTGATCGTGAATCTGGTGGCCATCATCACCTTGCGCGAACTCGGGCCGCTGCTCGCCGCCATCCTCGTGGCGGGGCGCACCGGCTCCTCGTACACCGCGCAGCTGGGCACCATGCGCATCACCGAGGAGATCGACGCGCTGCGCGCGCTGGGCCTGTCGCCCTTCGAAGTGCTGGTGTTTCCGAAGGTCCTGGCGCTGGTCATCACCCTGCCGCTGCTGTCGCTGTTTGCCGATGTGATGGGGCTGGCGGGCGGCGGGGTGGTGGCCTCCATGGGCTACGGCGTGTCGTGGAGCGAATACATCAGCCGCATCCCCCAGGTTGTTTCGGCGCAAACCCTGGCCCTGGGGCTGGTGAAGGCGCCGGTGTTCGCCGTGATCATCGCCCTGGTGGGCTGCATGCAGGGCTTGCGCGTGTCGGGCAGCGCCGCGGCGGTGGGCCGGGCCACCACGGTCAGCGTGGTGCAGGCCATCTTCCTGGTGATCGTGATCGATGCCGGGTTTTCCATTCTCTACAACCTGCTCGGGCTATGACCTCATCGCATCGCCGTTCGAACATGGGGGTATTCCAGCCTGGCAGGACGGCGCGCAACGCAGGGGTGCGCCCATGAGCGGCGAGACGCCCGCCGTGATCGAGGCTCGCGGCATCGTCAATCGCTTCGGCGACGTGGTCGTGCACGACGGCCTGGACCTGCGCATTCCGCGCGGCTGCATCATGGCCCTGGTCGGTGGTTCCGGTGCCGGCAAGACGGTGCTGCTGCGCACGCTCATCCTGCTGCGCGAGCCGCAGGCGGGCCAGCTCGCGCTGTTCGGACAGGACGCGCTCGCGGCGCACGGGACGACCCGCCAGCGCCTGCGCCAGCGCATCGGCGTGCTGTTCCAGGGAGGCGCCTTGTTCACCGGGCTCACGGTGCTGGAGAACGTGCTGCTGCCGCTGCGCGAGCACGGCGCGGTGGAGCGCGCATTCCTCGCCGACATCGGCATGCTCAAGATCCGCTTGGCCGGCCTGCCGGCGGATGCCGCGCACAAGTACCCGGCGGAGCTTTCCGGCGGCATGGTCAAGCGCGCGGCGCTGGCCCGCGCGCTGGCGCTCGATCCCGAGCTGCTGGTGCTGGACGAGCCGACCTCGGGGCTGGATCCGATCGGCGCCGCCGCGTTCGACGACCTGGTCCGCGAGTTGCGCGATCTGCTGGGTCTGACCATCCTGCAGGTCACGCACGACCTCGACTCGATCTGGCACGGCAGCGACATGGTGGCTTTTCTCGCGCGCAAGAAAGTGCTGGCGCTGGGAACGGCGGCCGAGCTGGCGCAGCGGGACGAACCCGAGCTCGCGGCCTATTTCCGGCAGGGGCGGTCGCTGGCCTATGCGCGCCAGGCGGCCGACGCGAGCCGGCACCAGGCGCACGCCACGCAGATCACGGGGACATCATGAACAAGACGGAACGCCGCACGAAGGTGGAATGATGGAATCGAAAGTCAATTACACGGCGGTCGGTGTTTTCATCCTGCTGCTCTGCCTGCTGCTGTCGGCCGCCGCCTATTGGCTGGCGGTGGGCGGGAGGCAGCAGAACACCACGCCGTATCTCATCTACGCCACCGACAACGTCAACGGCTTGAGGAATAGCAGCAACGTGCTGTACCGCGGCGTGAATGTGGGGCGGGTGGCCTCCATCGAAATCGACCCGGCCAACCCCACCCTCATCCGCATCCGCGTCGACATCGACAGGAACGTGCCGGTGCGCACCGACACCGTCGCGCAGCTCAACCCGCAGGGCGTGACGGGACTGTCGGTCATCAACCTTACGGGCGGCGCATCGTCCCAACCGCTGCGCGCGGCGCCCGGCCAGCCTTATCCGGTCATCCGCTACGCGCCGTCCGTGTTCTCGCGCCTGGAGGGCGGCCTGAGCGACGCCACGCTCATGCTGTCGAAAATCGCCACCCGACTGGACATGCTGCTGAGCAACGAAAACCTGCAGGCGCTGAGCCGGACCCTGGCGCACGCCGAGCAGATCACAGGGACACTCGCCGCCCATCGACAGGACATCGCGCAGACCCTGGTGGCCTTGCGCCAGTCCAGCCAGGAGCTCGCGGCGCTGGGCGCGCAAGGCCAGCGGTTGACCGGCCATGGCGAGAAGCTGCTCGCGCAGCTCAGCGATACCACGGCGCATCTGCAGGGCACCCTGGGTGAGATGGACGCGGCGGCGAAAAGCTGGCGCCAGGCCGGGGAGGGCGCGGTCAAGCTGGGTGCGACCGGAACGCAGGCCCTGGACCAGTTGCAGAACCGCACCCTGCCGGGTTTCGACCGGCTCACTGACAACCTGCAGCAGCTCAGCAGCCAGCTGACCGAACTCATCCGCAGCCTCAAGGGCAACCCCAGCCAACTGCTCTACGGCTCGCCGCTTCCACCTCCGGGCCCAGGAGAACAGCGATGAAAACCGCCTCACGCCGCGCCGCCCCGCTGCCGACCCTGCTTTGCACATCCCTCTTTGCCCTGTTGGGCGCCGGCTGTTCGCTGCCCATGACGCGCCAGCCGCCGCAAATCATCTACCGTCTGCAAGCCCCCTCTGTGGTCACGCCGGCTGGCGCCGTCCAACCCACCGTCATCCGCCTGTTGCCAGTTGGCGCCGCGCCCGGCCTCGACAGCCCGGCCATGCTGTACAGCGGGCAGCCGGCTCGGGCGATCACCGAGCCGGCCGCATCAGGCCAGGGAGCAGGTGCTGCCGTGCGACCCGGCAGCGTGCTCATGCCCTACCGCGACAGCCGCTGGCTGGCACCTCCGGCGGATCTCATTCGCGCAACGATCGGGCAGACCCTGTCGCGCCAGCCCTGGGTGAGCGCGGTGGAGATGAATGCTCATCTCGCGCCCGCCGCCTGGACCTTGCATTGCGAACTGACGCGGCTCGAGCACGACATCCGCGGCAGCCAAGGAACAGTGCGGCTGGGCCTGACTTGCCAGCTCCTGCAGGACGCCCCGCGCCGCATCGCCGCACACTGGCATTTCGACGCCAAGCAGGCCGTTGCGGCCAACGACGCCGCGCAGTACGCCGCCGCCGCCCAGACCCTGCTCGATCGCATGCTGCGGGACATGGTCGGGCGGGTGCGCAAGTCCATCGAACCGGCCGATTCCGGACATTGAAGCGATCGCATCGGTCCGTGCGGCCGCCGCAATCAGCCTGATTTGCCGGCCATGAACAGCCGGTTGCGCGCGCTCTGGGTGATGGCGGCCACGCAGGGATGGGTGATGCGCCGCTGCACCGAGATGGCATAGAAGTCCACCGCGACGTCCTCGCAGCGGCCCAGGCACTGCACGCCGTGCTCGCGCTCGATTTCCGGCTCCATCACGCTGGGCGCCACGAAAGCGCCGCGCCCCTGGCGACCGAAGGCGGTCATCAGCGCGCTGTCGTCGAACTCGGCCACGGTGTGCGCCTGGATCTGCAACTGGCGCAGCCATTGCTCGAATTGCGAACGCAGCGCCGAATCCGATCCCGGCATCAGCAGCGCAATCGTGCTCAGGCTTTGCGGAAACGCTCCCCGAGCCTTCTTGGCCAGCGAGGGCGAAGCGAAGACGCTCAAGCCCGATCTGCCGAGGTGATGGTTGTAGGCGCGCACGCTGAAGTGCGCGGGTAGCGGGGTGTCGGCCACCACCAGGTCGAGCTGGTGCACGGCCAGGCGCGCCAGCAGATCGGCCATCTTGCCCTCCTCACCCTGCATGCGCACCGGCTGCGGCAGGTCCAGCGCCGGCTCCACCAGGCGGTAGGCGATGGTCTTGGGCACCGAATCGCTGATGCCCACGCGAAACACCAGCGCCGGGGTTTGCGCCGCATCGCGCCGCAGCGCTGCTTCCAGCTCATCGCCCAGGGCGAAGATGTCGTCGGCATAGCGCAGTGCCGCCGTGCCCGCCTCGGTGAGTTCGAGCTTGCGCCCGCTCTTGCGGAACAGGGCGGTGCCGATGCGATCTTCCAGCAGTTTGATCTGCCCGCTCAGGGTCTGCGGCGTGATGTGCAACTGCTGGCCTGCGCGGACGATGCCACCGGTCTTGGCCACAACCCAGAAGTAATGCAAATGCTTGAAGTTGAGCATGCCCGGAATCCTTAACAGTTCGATTTTCTCGAAATGAATGATTTGGAAATTCGAATTTACACGAAGTATTGCAGAACCTAAATTAGAGCCTGGCAACAGTGTCCTTTCCCGACTTTCAGGAGATTCTCATGCACATCGACATTCAGGTTTCAGGCCAGCCGATGGACGCCCTGCAGCGTGCGCAGATACTGGCGCATTTGCAATACCGCCTGCAATTCGTCCTGGCCAGGTTGTCGCGCCGCGTGGTTCGCGTCGCGGTGGTGTTGTCGGACGTGAACGGCCCGCGCGGCGGCAAGGACAAGCGCTGCGTGCTGCGCGTGGATCTGCCCCAGCAGCCTGCTGTCGTCATCCGCCAGCGGCATGCCGACTGGCGCAGCCTGATCGACGGCGTCGTGGCCCGCGCCAGCCGTTCGGTTGCCGCACGCCTGCAACGCGCCAAGCAGCAGCGGCGCAGACCAGGCGAGGCGCATGTCGCATTGCCGTGTGCCCCGCTGTCAGTCGGTGCCTGAGGCCATACCGTCCTTGTCGTTCTCCCGGCCGAGCTTGATCTGGCCCAGCCTGGTCGACACCAAGCCCAAAACCCGACACCTCGGTCGTTCCATTCAGGAAGTTTTTCATGGGCTGCAACACCCTCATCTCCCGTCCCGCGCCGTGCTGCGCAACACCGATGCGCTGCTGGCCGCTCATCCTCATGTTCAGTGCCGCAACCGCCGCAGCGAGCGCTGGGCCAGCCGCATCCGGGCACCATCCTCGCGGTGGCGGGCTACTTGGGCCTGCTGTTTCTTACTTACCCATAAACGCAGCGGCAGCGCCTGGAGTCTGGCCGCGGTGTTCGGCCTGGCCGGCTTCATGGGCTGCATCCTCGCCACCGCGAGCCTGTTCGTGAGCATCTTCAACCTGTTCGGTCGTCTTTTGCAGTTGCTGGGATTACTGAATAGTCATGATTCATCGGTCATGCCGGAATAATGGACGCGGCGCTTTCGCTGTCTTGATGGTCAAGCGCCAAAACATGCAACCGCATGGGATGAAGGAGCCGGTCATGCAATGCCGGCATTGCTTTGAAACCCGGCTGGTGATGGCCGCCGAGCGCCATGGCATCGAGATCGACTATTGTCCGAAATGCCGTGGCGTGTGGCTCGTTCGCGGG
>NZ_JBTRXV010000069.1:0-23195 GCF_054608695.1 Thiomonas sp. | reverse complement strand
AGATAGGCCACGAAATAGCACAGCATCAGGAAGGGTATGAGCCGCCAGCCCACCTTGGTGTAGGTGGCGGACTCGAACGCGCTGGGGCCGCTCGCGGCCATGGGGGCTGCCGACATGCTTGTCTCCTAGAGGGATGTTGTTGTGCCGGTAAGACTAGCAGCGCGCTGCGGGTTTGTCAGCCCGGCCTGACCAGGACTATGGCAGCAACAACGTCTCAGCCTACAGTATCAACGCCACCATCGGCGCGCTCACCTCCATCGGGACGGTCGCGGCGGGAACGTACCCCCGCTCCGTCGTGGTGGCGCAACCCCGAAGCCCGCGAAACCTACCGTTTGCGAGAAGGAATGAATCGAGAACGCACCGCCGCCAATCCATGATTGGGCGTTCTCGTATCTCCTGCTCGGGCCAGTGCGGTATTTTTTCCGTGCCCGGGGCCGTGGTGATGGAAAAACTTTGCGTCCATCGCCGCGCCCTATGGGGTAGTGCAACCATGGCAAGGAGTCGGCAAACCGGGGCGGCAACTCCTACCATGCGGCAGGACGGCAGAACCAACCGGCGACGGATTGGGTCCCGGGACGAATGGATGCACGAACAGGCGAAAGCGCGTGACGGGAGCATGGCGATGCGGGTTGTGGTGGTGGGAGCGGGAGCGGTGGGCGGCAGCCTTGCGGTGAAGCTGGCGCGGGCCGGGCATGCGGTGGGTGTGGTCGCGCGCGGCGCGCATCTGCAGGCCATACGCGCCCGGGGTCTGCGTTTGCAAGACCCCGCTGGCGACGAGACGGCGCAGCTGCAAGCCAGCGACCGACCCGAAGATTTCGGCCCGCAAGACTTGATCGTGCTGGGCATGAAGGCCCACCAGATGGCCCCGCTGCTGCCACGCCTTGGCAGCATGCTGCAGCAGGGCACCGTGGTGCTGCCGGCGATCAACGGTCTGCCCTGGTGGTATTTCCACGGCGACACCAGCCCGCAGGCGCTGGCGGCCGACGGCAGCGCTGCGCGCATCGCCTGCCTCGACCCGGACGGCAGCATGGCCGGCGCGCTCGACCTCGCGCACATCGTCGGCTGCGTGGTGCATAGCGCGTCCGAGGTCACGGCGCCGGGTGTCATCAAGGCCAACGGCCAGTACCGTTACGTCATCGGCGAGCCTGCCCATCCAGCGCAGGGGACGGCGGGTTTGAGTCCGCGCGTGGAAGCGCTCGCCGCCGCGTTGCGCGAAGCCGGATGCGACCCCAAACCCACCGCGCGCATTCGCGACGCCATCTGGATGAAGCTCATCGGCAACGCCTCGTTCAACCCGGTGGCCGCGCTCACCCGCGCGCGCATGGACCAGATCTGCGCCAACCCTGGCCTGCTCGACCTGGTGCGTGGCGTCATGCAGGAGCTGATCGCGCTCACCCGCGCCTATGGCTGCGACCCGCAGGTGGATGCCGAGAAGCGCATTGCCATCGGCCGCGGCATCGGTCCGGTCAAGCCCTCCACCCTGCAAGACCTGGAGCGCGGCCGGCCGCTGGAAGTGCAGCCCCTGCTCGGCGCCCCGGTGGAACTGGCCCGGCGCGCCGGCATCGCCATGCCCTTGACCGAGGCCATGCTGGCGCTGCTCACGGAACTCGACAGCCGCACGCAGCAGGCGGCGTGATGAGGCCACCTCCTGCATGACCTGAGCCAGGTCTCAGCCGTAGCCGGGCGCTTGCGGCTGGCTGGTATCAAGTCCCACCCGTGGCCAAGTTCGCGTCGACCGCTGCGCTCGTGCCTTCGTCGTCGGGCGAGTGGTCTTGCGCTTCAGGTGCGGTGAGCGTCAGCAGGATGTCGGCGTACCAGGCGCAGTTCAAGCCGAGCGACTCGTCGAGTTGCAAATCGCGTCCGCGCATGTCGATGCGCATGGAGTGCACGCCCAGAAGGATCCACGGCAGCTCGGCGTCGCCGTCCGTGTTGCGCATCACCACGGGCGCGCCGCTGGTGCCGCGGTGCGTGCGCCCATCGGTGAGGAAATAGCCTTGGCCCTGGAAGCGCATGCCGAAGGAGGAGGCAATCACCGCCTGGCGCACAACGGGCAGGTGATGCAGCGTGTCGTGAAAGCCCAGGGGGAAACCCACGATCAGCAGCGAGGTTCCCACCTCCACGGCTTCGAGCGAGCTGGGCAGATGTTCGGGCGTGAAGCAGCGCAGCACAACAGACTCTGGCAGGGCCGAGCGGTCGAGTTCGATCACCGCCACGTCGATTTCACCGGCGGCATCGCGCCCCTGGCGCCAGACGGACTTGCCGTCGCGGTAGAGCAGCACCGAGAGCGCCGTCGAACGCGTGAGGTTGTCTGCATCGGTATGCAGTTCGATCTCGATGCGATTGGGGAAATGTTTGCTCGGCTTGTCGATCACCACATGGCGGCTGGTGACCAGAAACAGGTGGTTGTCGCGCTCGAACAGGAAGCCGCTCGCGCCAGTCAGCGCCCGATCGTTGTCGAACGTGGAAACGCGGGCCGTGGTCAATAGCAGGGGCTCGATCATGGTGTCCTTCAAGGCCAGGTTGCGGAGCAGTCCACGCTATTGTCATGCTTGCCTCGGGATCGAGCGGACAGCCGGTTGCGTCCTCGCGCCCATAAAAAAAAGCCGGTCAGAACGACCGGCTTAAAAGGTACTTGGAAGTACCGAGGAGACAAACGGTTCAACGACTGAATTCTGCGTGGTCAGGTTGACTGCGCGGTTGAAAACATCCGAGCCAGCGCAGCGCCACCCCTCTTGAATCTCTTTCATCCCGGGGCGGCGATGTTGAGCGCCAACCCCGAGCGTTCGATGGTCGGTGCGGCTCAGGCTGCGCGCTTGCCGCGTGAGCTGGTTTGGGCGGCCTTCATCGCCGTGTTGGTCACGGTGTTGAAGTTGGCTTCCACCACTTCGGCAGCCTGCTTGCTGGCTTTTTGCACGGTGTCGTAGGCGCTGTTGGCGGCGCTCATGGCGCTTTTCATCATGGCCACGGCGGTTTCGGTGCCGGCAGGGGCGTTCTTCACGGCCGTGTCGACCATCGCCTGCATTTTCTTGTGCACTTCAGCGGCGTTGGCTTCGATGGCCTTGGCGAATTCAGCCTGCGTGCCCGAGGCAATTTCATACAGGTGATGCGAGTAGGACAACATCTTCTCGGCCATGGGCTGGGCCATGCCCGGCTGCATCGCGACCAGTTCCTGAATGTCTTTCACGGACAAGGCGGCCATGGCGGCCTCGGAGGTTTCGTGCATGGCGGTTTTCATGGTTTGCATATTCAGCTCAACCATTTTCTCCAAGCCATCGACAGCCTTGCCGGTCAGGGCAAACATGGCTTCGAGTTGGGACTTTTGCGCGGCGATCATTTGTTCGGGGGTCATCATCATGGGCTCCTAGACTTCCAAAGTTAACAGGACAGCATGCACGATTCTGACTGGGTGCCAAGTCATTTTCATGACACTGGCCTCTGCTCCCGGCATGCATATTGGTGCAGCGCACAAGGACAATTCTAGGCCGCGGAATTGGCTTGTCAAGCCCTTTTTTGTTGCGTTGCAACAAAAAGTCGGTGTATCATAAAAAATCCATATAAAACAAGAGTTTGCGTCTTTCGATTGGGTGGCAATTCCATGTTTTCGGAAGCGGTTTTTACGCTTGGGCATGAGAAAACCGGGAGATTGCACTGTCGCGCCGCAACATGCGAGCGACTACGTGCCCGCAAGCGCTGGGTCGGTGGCGCTTGCAGCGCGGCGGCACATTCCCCGGCCGGGCAATACACTTTTCCGCATGATCAAGCCCAGCATGCCCACGACGGCCGACGCGGATGCCGATGCCACGGAGTTCCCTGGCGCGGCCGCGGTGGACGCCGCCATCACCAGCCGCCGCTCCATCCGCCGCTTCCTGCCCACGCCGGTGTCGCGCGCAACGATCGAAGCCATCTTGCAAGTCTCCGCGCGCGCGCCCTCCGGCACCAACACCCAGCCCTGGCAAGTGCACGTGCTCACCGGCGCGGCGCGCCAGCGTCTGAGCGCGCGCCTCGCCGCCGCCTACGACGACCCCGCGCAGGAAGCGCAGCACACCGAGGAATACGCCTACTACCCGCGCGAATGGAAGTCGCCCTACATCGACCGCCGCCGCAAGGTCGGCTGGGACTTGTACGGTCTGCTCGGCATCGCCAAGGGCGACAAGGCGGCGATGCACGCCCAGCACCGGCGCAACTACCTGTTCTTCGATGCCCCCGTGGGTCTGATCTTCACCATCGACCGCATCATGGAGCTGGGCAGTTGGCTGGACTACGGCATGTTCCTGCAGAACATCATGGTCGCGGCGCGGGCACGCGGGCTCGACACCTGCCCGCAGGCGGCGTTCTGCCAGTTCCATCGCATCATCGAGGACGAACTGGGCCTGGGTCTGCAGCAGCAGGTGGTGTGCGGCATGTCGCTGGGCTGGGCGGATCCGGCGGCGATTGAAAACACCTTGGCGACCGAGCGTGTTCCGGTGGCCGAATTCGCGAGATTCCTGGCATGAACGCGCTGGCGTGGATCGGCGCGGCCCGCATCGCCCAGGCCGTCCAGGACGGCGCGTTCGATCACCTGCCCGGCGCGGGGCGACCGCTGAACGTGCTCGAGCGTGCCAGGAAGCTGCCGTGCGGCGCGGCGGCTCGGCAGCGCGAACGCGCGCAACTGCGCCTGCTATGGACCGCCGCGCTCGGGCGCAAGGGGTTGAACCACCAGCGCCAGGTGCCGGCCGGCATGGCCCGAACCGCCGAAGTGGATGCGCGCGAGCCGGAGCCGGGCCGCGCGCCCCGGCAGCCCGAGGCGCCGCGCCCGCAGCCATGATCATCGACTCGCTGCTCGACACCGACCTGTACAAGTTCACCATGATGCAGGTGGCGCTGCATCACTTTCCGGCGGCCCAGGTGGAATACCGCTTCACCTGCCGCACGCCGGGGCTGGACCTGGCGCGGCACATCGACGCCATCGAGCGCGAAATCGCCCATCTGTGCGGCCTGCGATTTCGCGCGGACGAACTGGATTACCTGCGCGGCCTGCGCTTCATCAAGAGCGATTTCATCGACTTCCTCGGCTTGTTCCAGCTCAACCGCAAGGCCATCGTTCTGGCGCCGGCACGCGACGTGGCGGGGCGCGAGACCGGCGGCATCGACCTGCGCATCCAGGGCCCCTGGCTGCACACCATCCTGTTCGAGGTGCCGCTGCTGGCCATCGTCAACGAGGTGTACTTTCGCCACGCCGTGCCCGTGCCGGATCTCGATCTTGGCCGCAAGCGCCTGCAGGACAAGGCGGCCGCGCTGCAGCAGCCCGGCCTGGAGGGCGTGCGCATCGCCGACTACGGCACGCGCCGGCGCTATTCGAAACACTGGCACGACGAGGTGCTGCGCACGCTCAAAAGCGGCCTCGGCGCGCAGCTGGCGGGCACCAGCAATGTGATGTACGCCATGCGCCACGGGCTCACGCCGCTGGGCACCATGGCGCACGAGTACCTCCAGGCCTGCCAGGCGCTGGGCCCGCGCCTGCGCGACAGCCAGACCTTCGCCCTTGAAACCTGGGCGCAGGAATACCGCGGCGACCTCGGCATCGCGCTGTCGGACGTCTACGGCCTGCAGGCCTTCCTGCGCGACTTCGATCTGTACTTCTGCAAGCTGTTCGACGGCGCCCGGCACGACTCGGGCGACCCGGTGGCCTGGGGCGAGGCGCTCATCGCGCACTACCAGCAGCACCGCATCGACCCGCGCACCAAAACGCTGGTGTTCAGCGACGCGCTGACCGTCGACCGTGTGATCGAGCTGTATCGGCTCTTCCACGGCCGCGCCCAGCTGGCCTTCGGCATCGGCACGCACCTGACCCACGACCTGGGCCATGCGCCGGCGCAGATGGTCATCAAGATGGTGCGCTGCAATGGCCAGCCGGTGGCCAAGATCAGCGATTCGCCCGGCAAGAACCAGGTGCTGGACCCGGCCTACATCGCCTACCTGCGCGAGGTGTTCGACATCCCGCCCCAGGCGGTGCTGCCCGAGGCCGAGCCCGAAGGCGGCTGAGGCCTGTTTCGTGCCGGGCCGAGGCGCGCAGGCCATCCGAACTCCTATCATCAGACCCATGGAGACCGCCACCGCACGACAAGCCGTCCTCGACCGCATCCGCACCCGCCAGCGGCGCGATGCGCGGCTCAAGCCCGCCGAGCACCGCGCCGCCGAGGCCGACATCGCCAACCACCTGCGCGGTCCCCAGCCCGCGCTCGGCAGCGACATGGCGCAGCGTTTCGCGCAACAGGCCCAGGCGCTGCAGACCACGCTGGAGCATGTGGCCGGCTGGGCGACGGCGCCGGCCGCGGTGGCGGCCTATCTGCGGGCCGGCGCGCTGCCCCTGGCTGCGGCGGTCTGGCCCGAGCTGGGCCATCTGCCCTGGGCCGAGGCGGGGCTGGCGGCGCAGTCGCGGCGCGCGCACGACGCGGACGCCGTGGGCATCACCGCCTGCTTCTGCGCCGTGGCCGAAACCGGCTCCCTGGTGCTGGCTTCGGGCCCGCAGACCCCGGCTTCGGTGCACCTGCTGCCGGAAACCCACGTCGCGCTGGTTCCGCGCAGCCGCGTCCTGCCCACGCTGGAAGACGCCTTCGCGCTGCTGAGGGCCGAGCGCGGGGCCGTGCCGCGCGCGCTCAACATCGTGTCCGGGCCGTCGCGCACCGGGGACATCGAGCAGACCATCGTGCTGGGCGCCCACGGGCCGTACCGCGTGCACGTGGTGATCGTCGATGCGGCTTGATCGGCGTTTGCGGCTGGGCCTTCCTGGTGCGCTGCTGCTCGTGCCGGGCCTGTCGCAGGCCGCCGCGACCGCCGCGCACGGGGCCGACGCCGCCTCGCTGAGCCTGTGGTGGGGCCTGCCCTTCGCGGCCATGCTGCTGTCCATCGCCTTGCTGCCGCTGTTCGCGCCCGGGCTGTGGCACCACCATCAAGGCAAGATCGCCGGCGGCTGGGCGCTGCTGTTCCTGCTGCCGTTTTCCGCCACCTACGGCGCCGGCGTCGCCGCCGACGCGGTCCTGCACACGCTGCTGCAGGAGTACCTGCCTTTCGTGTTGCTGCTCACCGCGCTCTACACCGTCAGCGGCGGCATCGCGGTGCGCGGCAATCTGCACGGCAGCCCGGCGCAGAACACCGCGCTGCTGGCCATCGGCACCGCGCTGGCCAGCGTCATGGGCACCACGGGCGCGGCCATGCTGATGGTGCGCCCGGTCATCCGCGCCAACGACGCCCGCCGCCACAACGCCCACGTGCTGGTGTTCTTCATCTTCCTGGTGGCCAACGCGGGCGGGGCGCTCACGCCGCTGGGCGATCCGCCCTTGTTTCTCGGCTTTCTCAAGGGCGTGGATTTCTTCTGGACCCTGCGCCACCTGTTCGCGCCCACCGCCTTGCTCTGCGCGCTGCTGCTGGCGGTGTTCTATCTGCTCGACCGCTGGTACTGGCGGCGCGAGGACGAGCGCAAACCCGTCGATCCCTCGCCCGACAGCCCCATCCGCATCATCGGCGCCTGGAACGTGCTGTGGCTGGCGGCCATCGTCGCCGCGGTGCTGCACAGCGGCATCTGGAAACCCGGCTTGACCGTGCATGTGCTGGGCCAGGAGCTGGAGCCGCAGAACCTCGCGCGCGATGCGGCGCTGGTTGTCGTGGCGCTGCTGTCCCTGCGCACCACACCGCGGGAGGCGCGCGAGGAAAACCACTTCAACTGGGGGCCGATGATCGAGGTGGGCAAGCTGTTCCTGGGCATCTTCCTCACCATCATCCCGGTCATCGCCATCCTGCGCGCCGGAAGCGATGGGGCGCTGGCCGGGCTGGTGCGCCTGACCAGCGATGCGCAAGGCCAGCCCGTCAGCGCCGCGTATTTCTGGCTCACCGGCCTGCTGTCCGCGTTCCTGGACAACGCGCCGACCTATCTGGTGTTCTTCAATCTGGCCGGCGGCGACGCGGCCCACCTCATGGCGCAGGCCACCACGCTGGTCGCCATCTCGGCCGGCGCCGTGTTCATGGGCGCGGTGACCTACATCGGCAATGCGCCCAACTTCATGGTCAAGGCCATCGCCGAGCATCGCGGCGTGCGCATGCCCTCGTTCTTCGGCTATATGGGCTGGTCGTTCGCGGTGTTGCTGCCCGCCTTCGCCATCCTCGATCTGGTGTTCTTCCGATGAGTGCTCTCACAACCGAAATGCAGCGTCCGCGCGTGCTGGTGGCGCGCGCGGTGTTTCCGGACATCGTCACGCAGCTGGCGCGGGTCGCCGAGGTCGAGGCCACGCCGGACGACGCCATCCAGACCCCCGAACGGCTTCGGGAGCGGCTGCGCGACAAGCACGGCGCCTTCATCACCAACAGCGAGCGCATCGACGCGCAGCTGCTCGAAGCCTGCCCGCTTCTGCGCGTGGTGAGCACCATGACCGTCGGGGTCGACCACATCGACCTCGCGGCCTGCGCGGCGCGCGGCGTGGTCGTCACCCACACGCCCGACGTGCTCACCGAGACCACCGCCGATTTCGGCTTCGCCCTGCTGCTCGCCGCCGCACGGCAGATGAGCGAGGCCGAACGCTATTTGCGCGAAGGCCGCTGGAACAAATGGCGCTACGACCTGTTCGCCGGTGCCGACGTGCACGGCGCCGTGCTGGGCATCGTCGGCATGGGGCGCATCGGCCAGGCCATCGCCCGCCGCGCCGCATGCGGCTTCGACATGCGCGTGCTCTATCACAACCGCAGCCGGCTTGACGCCGGAGTCGAGCAGGCCTGCCGCGCCGAATACCGCAGCCTCGACGACCTGCTGCGTCAAAGCCAGCATGTATTGCTGGCGCTGCCCTACAGCCCGGCGGCCTACCACCTCATCGGCGCCCGCGAACTGGCGCTGGTGCGGCCCGGCGCCACGCTGGTGAACGTCGCCCGTGGCGGCGTCATCGACGAGGCCGCGCTGGCCGCTGCCCTGCACAGCGGCCATCTTGGCGCGGCCGGACTCGACGTGTTCGAGGGCGAGCCCACCGTCAACCCGGCCTTGCTCGCCGCGCCGCGCGTGGTGCTCACGCCGCACATCGCCAGCGCCTCCGTGCCCACCCGCCGCGCCATGGTGCAGCTCGCGGTGGACAACCTCGCTGCCGTGTTGCGCGGGCAGCCGCCCCTCACCCCCGTTCGCGTTTGATTTTCCGCTGAAACCACCCATGTCCTTCGAACTCGTCCTGCTGCTCGTCATCGCCGTGCTGCTGGTGCTCAGCCTGCTGCTGGGCTGGCTTGCGCGCATGCGGGCGCTGGCGGGCCTGCGGCAAACGCTCGCCGCCGACATCGCCCCCCAGCTCGAACGCCTGGAGCGCGAACTGCGCGGCGCGGTGCAGGCCAGCGGCCAAAGCCTGCGCACCGAGCAGGCGGGGCAGCTTGCGCAGTTCCAGCAAATGCTGCTCAACCAGCAGGGCGAGAGCACGCGCACGCAAAACGCCCAGCTCGACGCCGTGAACCTGCAATTGCAAAGCCTGCAAAAGGCCGTGGGCGACACACTCGTGCAGCAGGTGGGGCAGCTCACGCAGACCAGCACCCAGACCATCCAGACCCTGCAGTCGCAACTCGTGCAGCACCTCGATGCCTTGCGCAACACGACCGACCAGCGCCTGGTCGAATCGCGCCAGAGCGCCGAGCAGGGGCAGACGGCCATGCGCGAAGCCACCGAGCTGCGTCTCACCGAACTGCGCCAGACCACCGATAAAGGCCTGAACGAGATGCGTGGCACGGTGGAGCTGCGCCTGCGCGAACTGCAGGCCGACAACGAGAAAAAGCTGGAGCAGATGCGCGTCACGGTGGACGAAAAGCTCCACGCCACGCTGGAGCAACGCCTGGGCGAGAGCTTCAAGCAGGTGGCCGAGCGGCTGGAGTTGGTGCATCGTGGCCTGGGCGAAATGCAAAAACTCGCGCAGGGTGTCGGCGACTTGCAGCGCGTGTTCAGCAACGTCAAGTCGCGCGGTGTGTTCGGTGAAATTCAGTTGGCTGGTTTGATCGAGCAGGTGTTCACGCCCGAGCAATATGGCGTCAACGTCGAAACCGTACCTGGCTCCGGCGCACGGGTGGAATACGCCATTCGCCTGCCGGGCAAGGGCGACGGCCCGCTGTGGCTGCCCATCGACGCCAAGTTTCCGCGCGAGGACTACGAACGCCTGCTCGACGCCCAGGAGCGTGCCGACAAGCCCGCCGCGGACGCGGCCTCCAAGGCGCTGGAGTTGCGCCTGCGCGACGAGGCCAAGACCATCCAGAGCAAATACATTGCCGCGCCGCACACCAGCGACTTCGGCATCCTGTTCCTGCCCACCGAAGGCCTGTACGCCGAGGCGCTGCGCCGCCCCGGTCTGGTGGAGGCGCTGCAACGCGAACATCGCGTCATGCTCGCCGGGCCCACCACGCTGCTGGCCCTGCTCAACAGCCTGCACATGGGTTTTCGCACCCTGGCGCTGGAGCAGCGTTCCACCGAGGTCTGGAAGGTGCTGGGCGCGGTGAAGACCGAATTCGGCAAGTTCGGCGATGTGCTGGCCAAGACCCGGAAAAAGCTGGACGAAGCGAGCAACACCATCGGCGCCGCCGAAACCCGCACCCGCGCCATGACCCGGCAGCTCAAGTCGGTCGAAGCGCTTCCCGCCGACCAGACCCAGGCTTTGCTGGGCCTGCCGGCAGAGGATGCCACTGACCCCGTCAACCTCGACGACCCCGACGACGCGCTATAACCCCCAATGGGCGCGGGCCCAGGTTTCAGGAGTTTCCATGCAGCCACAAGACATCAGCCTCGACGTGCTGGCGGAGAAATACGCCAAGGGCGAGGAACGCACCATCGCCGACGTGCAGCAGCGCGTGGCTCGCGCCCTGGCTCGTGCCGAGGCCGAGCCGGCGCGCTGGGAGAGCGTGTTTTTGCAGGCGCTGCATGCGGGTTTCGTGCCGGCGGGGCGCATCCTCTCGGCTGCGGGCACCGACATTCAGGCCACGCTCATCAACTGTTTCGTGCAGCCGGTGGGCGATTCGGTGTCCGACGCGGTGGACGGCAAGCCCGGCATCTACAAGGCCTTGGCGCAGGCGGCGGAAACCATGCGGCGCGGCGGCGGCGTGGGCTACGACTTCTCGCGCATCCGCCCGGCGGGCGCGCATGTGGGCGGCACGCGCAGCCGCGCCAGCGGGCCGCTGTCGTTCATGCGCGTGTTCGACGCCTCGTGCGAGACGGTGGAATCCGCCGGCAGCAGGCGTGGTGCGCAAATGGGTGTGCTGCGCATCGACCACCCGGACATCGAAGCCTTCATTCACGCCAAGGACGCCGGCGCGTTCAAGAACTTCAACCTCTCGGTTGGCGTGAGCGATGCCTTCATGCAGGCGGTGGAGGGCAACGCCATGGTGGACCTCGTGCACATGGCACGCCCGGGCGATGACCAACTGGCGCAGGGCGCACACCAGCGGGCCGATGGCCAGTGGATTTACCGCTCCGTGCCGGCGCGCGATCTGTGGGACCAGATCATGCTGTCCACCTACGACCACGCCGAGCCCGGCATCCTGTTCCTCGACACCGCCAACCGCGAGAACAACCTGTATTACTGCGAGACCTTCGAGGCCACCAACCCTTGCGCCGAGGAGTTCCTGCCCGATTACGGCTGCTGCTGCCTCGGCTCCATCGACCTCACGCGCTTCGTGCGGCAGCCGTTCAAGCCGCAGGCAGGCTTCGACTTCGACGGTTTCCGCGCCGTGGCGGCTGCCGCCGTGCGCATGCTCGACGACGTGCTCGACGCCGCCTACTGGCCGCTGCCCGAGCAGCAGGAAGAGGCGCGCAACAAGCGCCGCGTGGGGCTGGGCTTCCTCGGCCTGGGCGACGCCTGCGTGATGCTGGGCCTGCGCTACGACACCCAGCCCGCGCGCGACTTCGCCGCCGAGATGGCCCGCGTGCTGCGCGACGCCGCCTACGAGACATCCGTGCAACTGGCGCGCGAGAAGGGCGCCTTCCCGCTGTTCGACGCCGGCAAATTCCTCGCCGGCAGCTTCGCCCGCCGCCTGCCTGCTCCGTTGCGCGAAGCCATTGCCGAGCACGGCCTGCGCAACTCGCACCTGCTGGCCGTGGCGCCCACCGGCACCATCAGCCTGGCCTTCGCCGACAACGCCAGCAATGGCATCGAACCGGCGTTCTGCTGGGTCTACACGCGCAAGAAGCGCATGGCCGACGACACCACGCGTGAGTACGAGGTGGCCGACCACGCCTGGCGCCTGTACCGCGAGCAGGGCGGCGACGTGAACGCGCTGCCGCCGCAGTTCGTCACCGCGCTGGACATGTCGGCGCAGGACCACATGCGCATGCTCGCCGCCGTGCAGCCCTTCATCGACACCAGCATCAGCAAGACGGTCAACGTGCCGGCCGACTACCCCTTCGCCGAATTCAAGGACCTCTATCTCGAGGCCTGGAAATCCGGCCTCAAGGGCGTGGCCACCTACCGTCCCAACACCGTGCTGGGCGCAGTGCTGCAGGCCGCCCCCAGCGCCCAGCCCGCCGTGGCCGGCCTGCCGCCCGACATCGACCCGCTCACGCGCCGCATCGAGGGCCGGCCGCAGGGCGACCTGCAGGCCGTCACCGGCAAGGTCAGCTATATGACGCCGGAAGGGCGCAAGACCGTGTACCTGTCGATTTCCTTCGCCGAGGTGGAGGGCGTGGTCGGCGGCCAGCCGGTGCGCATCGAGCGGCCCATCGAGTTCTTCATGCCGGCCGGCCAGCGCGACGAAGGGCAGCAGTGGATCGCCTCCAATATGCGCCTGCTGTCGCTGGTGGCGCGCTCCGGCGGCTCGGTGGCCAAGTCCTTGCAGAACATGCGCGAGGTGGTGTGGGACAAGGGGCCGGTGCGCTGCGGCGAGGTGATCAAGGCCGACGGCAGCCGCGCGCCGCGCTTTCACCAGTCCGAGGTTGCCGCCATCGCCTATGCGCTGCAGGAAATGCTCATGCGCCGCGGCTTCCTGGACGAGCAGGGGCGGGAGCAGACCCTGGCGGCGCTGGCGCAGCGCGCCAAGGCACCCGACTCGCGGCGCATCGACCTCGAAACCCCCGGCGATGCCCCGGACCTCCTGCCCGGCGGCCGCATCTGTCCCGACTGCGGCGGCCCCTTCCTGCGCCGCGTGGACGGCTGCGACCGCTGCGACAACTGCGGCTATCTCGGCAGTTGCGGCTGAGTTTGCGAGGGAGGTTTGTGGGTTACGTTGTGGGACCGCCAGCTCACGGCACTCAGCGGGTGGCCGGACATGGTGGAAACCTTCGTGCGCACGCCATGCACGCTGCGGAACTACCTGGCGCGGCTCGAACCGCCGTCCCCGCAGCTGGGCGTCCTGCTGGAGCACAACCGGGCATGCGCGGTGCAGGGCGCAGGGCGCCAAGAGCCCCATGTACCGCCGCACGCGCCAGGAACTCATCTCCAGGCTCAGCCGGGCCTGGGTGGACAACGGCCGCGCGGGCTAGGGCGGGCCTGTCTTTTATTGAGATTTTCAGAATGGGCGACAGACGCAAAGCGGCGCACAAAGCTCCCCCCTCCCAACCTCCCCCACGCGGTGGGGGAGGAGGCGCCCCCTCCCCATGCATGGGGAGGGTTGGGGTGGGGAGGGGTTCGGACCGTCACGAATTTGGGAAACATCAATAGTCTGCGCGTTGTCGTTCGGCATCGTCGCATTCCGCGTTTCGCGCGGGTGGATGTCAGAATCCCACGGCTTGCCCGTCGCGCCTGGAGTCGCTCGCGGCGACGTAGCCGTCCTGCGGGTCGTCCGAGAGCTTCCAGATGAACTGTCCCGCGCCGAAGTCCATATAGGCATCGGGGTCGGCCGTGACCGCGTGGCCCATCGCGCGCAATTCTTCGACGCGGTCCCGGGCCATCGTCGCCTCGCAGTCGATCGACAGTCCCGTGCCGACCTTCCAGCGCGGCGCGTCGCAGGCGGCCTGCGGCTGCTGGGCGTAGGTCAGCATGCGCACCAGGGTCTGCAAGTGGCCCTGCGGCTGCATATTGCCGCCCATCACGCCGAAGCTCATCTGCGGCTTGCCGTCCTTGGTGACGAAGCCCGGAATGATGGTGTGGAAGGGGCGCTTGCCGCCTTGCACGAGGTTGGGGTGCCCGGGCTGCAGCGAGAATCCATGGCCGCGGTTCTGCAGGCTCACGCCGGTGCCGGGCACGACCACGCCGCTGCCGAAACCCATGTAGTTGGACTGGATCAGGCTGACCATCATCCCGCCCGCGTCGGCCGCCGACAGGTAGATGGTGCCGCCGCGCGGCGGGGTGCCGTGCTGGAACGCCGTGGCGCGCCGCATGTCGATGCTCCTGGCGCGCTCGGCGAGGTAGCCGTCGCTGAGCAGGTCGGCCGGCGTGACCTCGGTCATCGCACGCGCGTCGCCGACCCAGCGGTAGGTGTCGGCGAAGGCCAGCTTCATCGCCTCGATCTGCAGGTGCTGGGCCTCGACGCCGTCGACGGGATAGCGGCCGATGTCGAGCTTGTCGACGATGCCCAGCGCCATCAGCGCGGCGATGCCCTGGCCATTGGGCGGGATCTCGTGCACGGTATGGCCGGCATAGTCCTTGGCGATCGGCGTCACCCACTCCGGCTGGTAGGCGGCGAGATCCGCAAGGCTCATGCTCCCGCCATGGTTCTTGGCGTGCGCGGCCAGTTTTTCGGCGATCTCGCCGCGGTAGAACGCCTCCCCCTGCGTCAGCGCAATCTGCCGCAGGGTCGCGCCGGCGTCGCTGAACACGAAGCGCTCGCCAGGCCTGGGCGCGCGCCCGTAAGGCATGAAGGCCGCGGCGAAGCCGGGCTGCTCCTGCAGCAGCGGAACCTGCCGCGCCCATTTGTCGGCCACGATGCAGGCCACCCCATGGCCACGCTCGGCCAGTTCGATGGCGGGTTCCAGAAGATCGGCGAACGGCAGCTTGCCCAGGCGCTGCGACAGCGTCACCCAGCCCGCCACCGCGCCCGGCGTCGTGACCGCATCCCAGCCCCGCACCGGCAGAGCGCCGCCGTGTTTGCGGGCGAAGTAGTCCGGATTCCACGCCTGCGGCGCCACGCCCGAGGCGTTGAGGCCGAGCAGTTGCGTGCCGTCCCAGACGATGGCGAAAAGGTCGCTGCCCAGGCCGTTGGACACGGGCTCGACGATGGTCATGGCCGCGGCCGCGGCAAGCGCCGCATCCACCGCGTTGCCGCCCTTGAGCAGCATGCGCAGCCCGGCCTGCGCGGCCAGCGGCTGCGACGTGGCGACGACGTTGCGCGCCATCAGCGGGCTGCGCACGGTGGGGTAGGGGTTATGCCAGTCGAATTGCATGGTCGGGATTCGCGTCGAGGTTGAACTGCAAAGGATGCGGAGATTCAGCGCTGCCGGGGGTCGAGGGCGTCGCGCAAGCCATCGCCGAGCAGATTGAACGACAACACCAGGAGAAAGATCGCCGCGCCCGGCCAAATACCCATCCAGGGGGCGTTGTCGATGTAGTCCTTGGCCGTATTGAGCATGCTGCCCCAGCTCGGTGCCGGGGGCTGCTGGCCCAGGCCGAGAAACGACAGACTCGCCTCGGCGATCACCGCGGCAGCGATGGCCAGCGTGGCCTGGACGATCAGCGGCGCGAGGACGTTGGGCATGACGTGGCGCCAGGCGATGCGCAGGGGCGAGTTGCCGACCGCCCGCGCGGCCTCGATGTAGTCCTCCACCTTGACGTTGAGGACCTGGGCACGCGTCAGGCGCACGAACACGGGTGTCGTGGAGACGCCGATGGCGATCATGGCGTTGGTGAGGCTGGGTCCCAGGAATGCCGCCAGGGCGATCGCCAGGATCAGGAAAGGGCAGGACAGGAAGGCGTCGGTCATGCGCGAAATCAAGGCGTCGGTCAAACCGCCGAGGTAGCCGGCGGCCAGGCCGATGGGCACACCCAGCAGCAGCGAGATCGACACCGACACCACGCCGGCCGAGAGCGACGCGCGCGTGCCCCAGATGACGCGCGACAGCACGTCGCGCCCGAGTTCATCGGTGCCAAACCAGTGCGCCGCCGAAGGCGCCTGGCGGATCGCGCTCCAGTTGGTGGCCAGCGGGTCGAACGGGGAAACCCAGGGCGCAAAGACCGCCATCAGCACAAACAACACGACGACAACGAGCCCCGCGAGTGCCGCGCGCCGGCGGTAGAGACGGCGCCAGCCCCGGCGCCAGGGGCCAGCCTCCAGGACGGGTTGGGACGCGGCAACGGCAGGGAGGACTGCGGACATGGCTAGCGGCGCAGGCGTGGGTTGATGAGGAAGGAGGCCAGGTCGGCCAGCAGGTTCAGCACGATGTAGGCGAGCGCGGTGATCAGCACCACGCCTTGCACGACGGCAAAGTCGCGGTTGGCCACGGCATCGACGATCAGCTTGCCGAAGCCGGGGATCGTGAACACCTGCTCGGTGAGGACGGCGCCGGAGAGCAGGGTGCCGAGTTCGAGGGCGCCCAGGGTGATGATGGGCGTCAGCGCATTGCGAAAGGCGTGCTTGAGCACGACCACGGGTTCGCTCAGGCCCTTGGCGCGTGCGGTTCGCACATAGTCGGCGCTGAGCACCTCCAGCATGGCGCTGCGGGTGTGGCGCATGAGCACCGCCGCGATCGAATTGCCCAGCACGAAGGCCGGCATGGCCATGCCCAGCAGGTTGGCGCGAAGGTTCACGAACGGACTGACGTAGCCGGACGCCGGGAACCAGCCCAGCTGCACGGAGAACAGCAGGATCATCAGGATGCCGAGCCAGAAATTCGGCGTCGACAAGCCCCACAGCGCGAAGGCGTTGGCGGCGTAATCCCAGGCCGTGCCGCGCCCCACGGCGGCGACGATGCCGGCAGGGATGCTGACGAGCAGGGCCACCGCCATGGCCAGCAGCGACAGCTCGATGGTGACCGGAAGCTTCTGGGCGATGAGTGCCGACACGGGCTGCTGCAGGCGCATCGATTCGCCGAGGTCGCCATGCAGCACGTCGCGCACCCAATAGCCGTAGCGCACCGGCAGGGGTTGGTCCAGGTGCAGCTTCTTGTGCAGGTAGGCAACGACCGTCGGGTCCTGCTCCTCACCGGCCAGGATCAGTGCCGGATCGCCTGGCAGGAGCTGCTGCAGGCCGAAGATCAGGATCGAGACGAACACCAGGGTCGGCACGA
Organism: Thiomonas sp.; assembly: GCF_054608695.1. Taxonomy (NCBI): domain Bacteria; kingdom Pseudomonadati; phylum Pseudomonadota; class Betaproteobacteria; order Burkholderiales; genus Thiomonas; species Thiomonas sp. The sequence continues at coordinate 6,064 of NZ_JBTRXV010000069.1, read as the reverse complement.
TCGAGGCCAGCCGCTTGAGGAGAAATTCGAGCATGTCGATGGCCGCGCCCTTGACGGGCGCGGCCCATGGCTTCAGGCCATCTTCAGCCCGGTCACCCGGAGCAGGCCGTCGGGGATGTCGCGCACGCCGGTGAGCTTGCGCGTGTAGCCCCACAGCCAGTGGGCGTGATAGACATAAAGAATGGGGCGGTCATTCAGCACGCGCGCGGCGATTTGTTCATAGTCGGCCACGCGTTGCGCCGTCTGCAGATCGCTGCGCGATTTGTTCAGGAGCGTGTCCACGGCCGGCACGCAGTAACCGCTGTAGTTCAGCGGCTGTTTGCAACCGTCGAAACTGAACAGATTCCCGTCCGGGTCGGCGCGCCCGCTCCACTGCAGGACATAGGCTTCGTATTCCCCTTTCTCGGCCAGATTGAGCGAGGTCGCGAACTCGGTCGATTGGATCTTCACGTCGAACCCCGCGTCCCGCGCCATGGACTGCACGGCCTGTGCCAGTCGTTGCGAGTCCGAGGTTGTCGGCGTCATCAGGGTGAAGCGGGGATTCGGCACGCCGGCCTCCTTCAGCAAGGCCCTGGCCTTGGCGACGTCGCGCTTGGGCACGGGGACATTCTTGGCGTAGAAGCGATTGGTCGGTGGCACCCACTGGTTGCCCACGGTGGCCTCGCCGTTCATCACGACCTGAACCAGTCCTTCGCGGTCGATGGCCAGCTCGAAGGCCTCGCGCACACGGGCGTCGCGGCCGAGCGGGTTCTTTTGCGCCAGGGCGCTCTTGCCGACATTCATCGTGATGCCCTGGTAGCCGATTCCCGTGATGCTGGACGTCTTGAACCGGCTGTCCCTGCGCAGCCCGGCGATGTCCGACGAAGCCATGCGTTCGATGAAGTCGAGCTGGCCCGCGCGCAGGTTCGCCAGGCGTACCGCGGAGTCGGGGATGGGTGTGTACACGACCTTGTCGAAGTGAACCGCGTCCTTGTTCCAGTATTCGGCGAAGCGCTCCAGCACGATGTGTCCTTGAGGGACCCGTTCGACGAACTTGAACGGCCCGCAGCTGACCGGCTTGTTGGCGAAGTTCTCGCCTTCCGCCTGCGCGGCCTTGGGAGAGACCATCATGCCGGCACGGTCCGCAAGCACCGAAAGCAGCGGGGCGAAAGGGGCCGAAAGATTCAGTCGTGCCGTGTAGGGATCGATGACCTCGACGCTTTCCACGGGTGCAAGCTCACCGCGGCGGCTCGACCCCGGGAGGGTCTTGTGCCGCTCGATGTTGTATTTCACCGCCGCTGCGTCGAATCTCTCGCCATCTTGGAACAGGACGCCTTCGCGCAGCTTCAGCGTCAGCGCCTTGTTGTCGGGCGACCATGCATAGCTGGTCGCAAGCTGCGGCACGATATTGAGCTTCTCGTCGATGTCGAACAGCTTGTCGCACAGAGCCGCAAACACGATGCGGCCGACGAAGGTGCGCGCCAGTGTCGGGTCCAGCATGTCGGGGTCTTCGGCCAGGCCCACGCGCAGAGTCTGAACCTGCGCGGCCAAGGCTGAAGCGGGCAACGCATGCCCGACGGCCCCGGCCAGCGTGAGACTTGATGCCTTGATGAATGAACGTCGATCCATGGTGTTAATCCCCCAAAGTGAGTGTGAAAAATCCTGACCTGTGATGCCCTTGGCGATGGACGCCAACCTGACCCGGACCGAGTCCTCGAGACGGGGCCGGATTTGGAACAACGCCAACGGGAAATGGCCTGCCCCGTTTGGCGATGGAAACCGCACTGCAGCGATCGGTGCATGTCGCAGGCGTTGCTCATGCCGGGGCTCCGGTGCGGGCGGCGAAGGCCGACTGCAGCTTGGCCAGGCGCGGGTTTGCCGGTGCGCCGCCGGCGCCTTTCCGCAAGGCCAAAGGCACCTCGATCTCGCGCCAGTAATGACATGCCACGCCATGCCCGCCCTCCGCAGCGAGAACAGGCGTGCTTTGCGCGCACAGCGGGCGCGCATGCGGGCAGCGCGTGTGGAAGTGGCAGCCGGGCGGCGGTGCGAGCGGGCTCGGCACATCGCCGGCCAAGGAGATGCGTTGCCGTGCCGTGCGGGGCTGCGGCGAGGGAATGGCCGACAGCAGGGCCTGGGTATACGGATGGCGCGGCGCGGCGTAGAGCGCGCGCTTGTCGGCGATTTCGACGATGCGCCCGAGATACATCACCGCGACCCGGTCGGCGATGTGCTTGACGACGGCGAGGTCGTGCGCGATGAAAATGTAGGCGAGGCCGAACGTCTGCTGGAGGTCCTGCAGCAGGTTCACGACCTGGGCCTGTACGGACACGTCCAGCGCCGAAACCGCCTCGTCGCACACGACCAGCTTGGGTTCGACGGCCAAGGCGCGCGCGATGCCGATGCGCTGGCGCTGGCCTCCCGAGAACTCGTGCGGATAGCGCAGCGCATGTTCCGGCGCCAGCCCCACGGTCTTGAGCAGTTCGGCCACGCGCTCGCGGCGCCGGCCCTCGGCAAGGCCGTGGAGGAGCAGCGGCTCGCCGAGTGTCTGGCCCACCGTCATGCGCGGGTTGAGCGAGGAGTAGGGGTCCTGGAAGATGATCTGCATGGCGCGCCGCTGCGCCCGCAGCGCCTGCGCATCCAGCGCGCCGAGGTCGGCGCCGTTGAACCAGATGTGCCCTGCGGTGGGTTCGATGAGGCGAAGAACCAGCCGCCCGAGCGTCGATTTGCCGCACCCCGATTCGCCGACGACGCCCAGGGTTTCACCGGGCGCGAGCGCAAAGTCCACGCCATCGACCGCGCGCACGGCGCCCTGGGTACGGCCCAGGATGCCGCGCTTCACCGGGAAATGCTTGACCAGCCCTTCAACGCGCAGCAGCGGGGATGTCGCGAATGGATGCGCTGGCATGGGCTTGTTCATGCGGGCACGCCCGGCCGGGTGGCGAAGTCCATGGACGGTGTTTTTTCAAACAGGGCTTGCGGATCGAGAGGGGCCTTCCAGCATGCCGAGACATGGTTTTCACCCACGTTTCTAAGTGTAGGCGCAGCGGCATGGCATTGTGCGTCGGCAAACGGACAGCGGTCGGCAAAGCTGCAGCCCGAGGGCAGGCGCAGGGGGTTGGGCACCTGGCCGGCGATGGACGCGAGGCGTGTTTGCGCGTCATCCAGCCTGGGTATGGAACCCAGCAGGCCGATGGTGTAGGGATGCTGCGGCTCATCGAACAGGGTCTGAACCGGCGCCCGCTCGACCACCCGGCCGGCATACATCACCACCACCGCGTCCGCCACTTCGGCGACCACGCCCAGGTCATGGGTGATGAGGACGATGGCCGTGCCGGTTTCTTCCTGCAGCGTGCGCATCAAGTCGAGGATCTGCGCCTGGATCGTCACGTCCAGCGCCGTGGTTGGCTCGTCGGCGATCAGCAGGCGCGGCTCGCAGGCGAGGGCCATGGCAATCATGACGCGCTGGCGCATGCCGCCGGACAGCCTGTGGGGATATTCGTGGAAGCGCTGCTCGGGGGCCGGAATGCGCACGCGCCTGAGCATCGCCATGGCGCGCTCGGCGGCTTGCGCGCGGCCGATGCGCCGATGGCGCAAAAGGCCCTCGACGATCTGGTTGCCGATGGTGTACGCCGGGTTCAGCGAGGACATCGGCTCCTGGAAAATCATGGCCATGCCGTTGCCGCGCAAGTTTTGCATCTCGGCTTTCGGCAGGCCCAGAAGTTCGCGGCCCTCGAAGCGGATGGAGCCGCCCACGATGCGCCCGGGTGGATGAGGCACCAGGCCCATGATGGACAAGGAGGTCACGCTCTTGCCGCTGCCGGATTCGCCGACGATGGCGAGCGTGCGGCCGGCCTCGAGCGAAAAACTCATGCCGTCGACGGCCGGAAATTCGCCGTCTTCGGTGGCGAAGTGGGTGCGCAGGTCCTGGACCTCGAGCAGGGCCGTCATGGCGTGTCCTGGCGCCTCAAGGCCTGGAATCGGGCGATGCGCGCTTCGATCTCGCTGCGGTCGGTCAGGCCGACAGGATCGTCCCGCTTCGGCAGGCAGGCCAGGAAGGGCTGGTAGCGTTCCAGACTCTTGGCATACAGGCGCCGCAGTTCCGCGATGGGTTCCGCATGGTCGTCGACGCGCAGGTCCAGCAGCGGGTAGTCCTCGCGGCCGTGGATGCGCAGCGCGGCCGCCTGCTTGCCGCGCTTGTCGCCGCCCGCCGCTTCACCGGCCGCCATGGCGGCAATCAACCGCTCGGCGAGCGCTTGCCCCTTGGTTGCGACGAAGGCCTGCGCGGTGGCTTCGATCACCTGCGGACCGGCCAGCATATTGCCGGCGACGCTGAAGTCGTCGTACACCGCATGGCCGCACCATCCGATGCACGAGGCGCCGGTGTGGGCGGCGCCCCTGCCCGAGGCCGGTAGCACGTGCAGCTGGCGATGGCCGCGACCCGCATCGGCGCCAGTCAGCGCCGCGACCAATTCCTCCGGATTGCAGCCCGCGGCAAGCGCGTCGAGGCCGGCGGGGCCATAGAGCGGATTCATCAGCGCCTGTGTCGACAAGGCACCAACTTGGCTTCGCGTATGGACGCAGAGCCCGCCGACGGCAAAGAAGCGGCTGGCGACCGCGACACCGAATGTGCCGTCGTCGTCGCGCGCCAGGATGGACCAGGTCATAGGCTTTGCCGTTCGGGCTTTTGTTCGAGCTGCTCGGGTGTATTACATAAAAAGTGCGCGGGTTCTTCCGACTTCAAGGCGCGGTTCGTCAAACGCAACTTCCATGCCCAAGCCCCTGTGCTTGTCGTGGCGCATGCGAGGGAATGAAGCATGGAGAAGCGTGTACACATGCAGCTTCCATTTTGGTGCCAAACGCCCCATGTTGGGAAATTTGCGCCACAGGGCAGCGCGCTTGGTGCAGCGGTCGACATCAGGCTTCTGCCGTTGTGGTCCGCAGTTGCGAGAGCGCGGCCATCAGGTCGGCGAAGCGCTCGCCCTGGACCATGACATGCCTGAGCAGGGCCTGCGCGGCGCGCTCGCCGTCGCCGGCCTGGATGGCGTCGACGACGGCCTGGTGCTCGCTGTAGGAGGCCTGCAGCCGGCCCTTGACGCGCAATTGCAGCCGCCGGTAGGGGCGCAGCCTGCGATGCAGCGTCGTGGCCTGTTCGCACAGGAAGCCGCTGTGGCTGCCGGCATAGATCTGGTGATGGAAGGTTTCGTTGAGGTGGTAGTAGGCATCGGCGTCGCCGGCGTTGCGCGCGGCCTCGCAGGCCCGGTGCGCGGCTTCCAGCGCGGCCAGTTCCTCGGCCTCTGCATGCGCCGTGCGGCATGCCGGCCGCACAGGGCCTCAAGCTCGGCCATGACCTCGAACATCTCGATCAGGCGCTGTGGGGAGATTTGGGCCACGGTCGCGCCGCGCCGGTGCCGGATGTCGACCATGCCGGCCGATGCCAACCGCATCAGTGCCTCTCGCACCGGCGTGCGCGACACCCCGAAGCGCTGCGTCAGATCGGCTTCGTCCAGGGGCGCGCCGGACGGCAGTTTCCCGGTGGCGATGTCCTCTTCGATGGACTCGCGCAGGCGATCAGCGAGGGAAATGCTCTTGTCCATGGGTGTGAATGCTAGCGGGATCGCCCATCATGAAGGCAAGACGCAGCCTGTTGTGTCCTGGAAAACCCCGTATTGCGGATACAAAAATTTCCACAAAGAATGCAGAATCATCTTTTTTGTATTTTACAGGCTCCAACTTTTGGAATCCGCGCCTGTATCCGCCTCCTTGGGCCGTCAAGCCGCGGGCTGGAACACCCGGCGCGCGGAGAAGATGCGCCGCTTGAGCGCCGTGGCGCATCTGGCGGACGGCTGCATCTTGCCCGCGGAGCGCATGGTCGAGGCGCTGGAGAACTGCTGCTGGCGCCCGGCGACCGCGTCGCGCTCGAAGGCAACAACCAGAAGCAGGCGGACTTGCTGTGGCGCAGCTCGGACACCCGGCAACTGCCGGTGCAGATGCTGCTCGAAGACGGTTCGTACCTCAGCGTCATCAGTCCCGCCGGCGTCAGTCGAGCCCAGGCGCGCGAGCAAGCCATGCCCGTGCGCGTGATCGA
>NZ_JBTRXV010000068.1:0-23754 GCF_054608695.1 Thiomonas sp. | reverse complement strand
GGTGTGGAAGATCGGCCATACCTCGCAGGTCTCGTCCGACCTGGAATGGCCGATGTGGATCGTCTATCTCGCGATTCCCCTCGGCTCGGGCCTGATGTGCTTTCGCTTCCTGCAAGTGGCCCGGCGCTTCAATCGCGACGGCGAATTGCCGCACCACGACCCCGGACAGGTGGAGGGGCTGGACGAGCCGCTCGACATTGCGCCGGAGGCCGACAACATCCATCCGCATGCGCGCGTGCGGACCTTGGACGAGGCAGCGCCGAGCCAGCCGCAGAGCCGCGGCAAAACCAGCGAGGCGGGCGAGCGCCCCCTCGGGGGGCAGGCGCCGGCGGCACCGTGGGGGCTCTCATCATGAACGCCGCCATCATTTTCGGGCTGCTCCTCGCCCTCATGCTCACCGGCATGCCCATCTCCATCGCGCTGGGCCTCACCGTTCTCACCTTCCTGTTCACCCTGACCGAGGTGCCGATCCAGGCGGTGGCGATGAAGCTGTTCACCGGGATCGAGAGCTTCGAGATCATGGCGATTCCGTTCTTCATCCTGGCCGGCAATTTCCTCACCCACGGCGGCGTGGCGCGGCGCATGATCACTTTCGCCACCAGCATGGTCGGGCACTGGCCGGGCGGCCTTGGGCTGGCTGCGGTGGTGGCCTGCGCGCTGTTCGCCGCGGTGTCGGGGTCGAGCCCCGCCACGGTGGTGGCCATCGGCTCCATCCTCATCCCGGCCATGCTCAAGGCCGGCTACCCGCCGCGCTTCGGCGCCGGGGTGGTGACGACCTCGGGCGCGCTGGGCATCCTGATTCCGCCGTCCATCGTCATGGTGCTGTACGCCGTGTCCACCAACTCCTCGGTGGGCGCGCTGTTCATGGCCGGCGTGGTGCCGGGCCTGGTGCTGGCCTTCTTGCTCGGCCTCACCACCTGGTGGCGGGCGTGGCGTGGCGGCTTTCCGCGCAACCCCCGCGCCACTTGGGCCGCGCGCGCCCGGGCCTTGCGCGAAAGCCTGTGGGGCTTGCTGCTCATCGTGCTGGTGCTGGGCGGCATCTACACCGGGTTGTTCACGCCGACCGAGGCGGCGGCGGTGAGCGCGGTGTATGCCTTCATCATCGCCGTGTTCGTCTACAAGGACATGCGCCTGCGCGACGTGCCGCGGGTGCTGCTGGCCTCGGCGAATATGAGCGCGATGCTGCTCTACATCATCACCAACGCCATTCTGTTCTCGTTCCTGATGACCTCGGAGCACATTCCGCAGACCATGGCGCAATGGCTGCTGGATGCCGGCGTCGGCCCCATCGCCTTCCTGCTGCTGGTGAACGTGCTGCTGCTGGTGGCGGGCAATGTGATGGAGCCTTCGTCCATCACCCTGATCATGGCGCCCATCCTGTTTCCGGTGGCGATGAAGCTGGGCATCGACCCCATTCACTTCGGCATCATCATGGTGGTGAACATGGAGGTGGGCATGTGCCACCCGCCCGTGGGCTTGAACCTGTACGTGGCCAGTGGCATCGCCAAGATGGGCATCACCGAACTGACCATCGCGGTCTGGCCGTGGTTGCTCACCATGCTGGGCTTCCTGGGCCTGGTGACCTACTGGCCGGCCTTGTCGCTGGCCCTGCCCCGCGCGCTGGACATGATGCGTTGAACCCCTGGGCAGCGAGTTCGCCGCCCAGGGGTTCAACGGCCGGTCTTCAGGCCGCCTGCCTGTCGGCTTGCTGGCCGTCGATCCAACGTTCCCCCATGTTTGAGCCGAGATAGTTCACGAGATGAAGGCGCTCCTGGAGGGGAGCATCGAGTTCAACTTGATAAAGCGCGATGCCGTATTCGCCGAAGTGCCTGGCGTGCTCGGCGCGAGCCAGCGCTTCCACTTGCTCCTTGTGACCGATGGCCACAACGTAGCTGTGGTGCTCGCGTTCACCGTGGTGAAAGGCCTGGGCGTAGTACAGCTCGCTTGGAGCGGAGGACATGATGGTTTCCTTGTTTGCGGTGTGATGCAGTGGCTTGAGCGATCCCTCGGATCGCAGTCCAGACATCGACGGTCAGCGTGTTCATGTCATTGGCTTGGATGCCGTTCCCAGCAAAATTGTGCGACGCACCAAAATTGGGTCGCCAAGGGCGTGTTGTTTTTGCAACCGATTCGACAATGACACCAGCATTTCGCCGGTTTTCATTGTCGAAGCCGCCTCGGGCAGCGCAGCGCATCGTTCAGATGGCAAACCACAGATACATGTACAGACTGTTATTGGCGCTGGCGCCTACGCTGCTCCCGTTGAGTTTGTTGTAGGTGGTGTATTGAAGCCCCAATCGAAGATTCTTTTCCGGGTTGGCCCAGCTTTGTCCGTAGGGGTTCCAATCGAGCTCCCAGACCACGCCGTTGCTTTGGACGTTTGATCCGAGGGCTGCCGTGCCATTCACGTTGAAATATTGAATGGTCGCGCCATAGGTGTTGTGAATCCAATAAGCGACATTCATGTTCAGCGTTTTCGCGGTGTCGCTCGGATAGGCGCCGAGGGACTGGTCGTAGCTGGTCTTCTCCTGCATGTACAAGCCGTTGACCGTGACGCTGTGGGTATCGCCGTTGATGAACTGGTAAGTCCCATCGATGCCGATATCGTTCACACTATCCGTGCCGGAGCTTCCGGTCAAAGATGGCGGCTTCATGCTCATGCCGATGATCCCGCCCTCATAGGTGCTTTGGCCCACGGTGGTCGAGTAATTCGCCCGCAGGTACGGCGCGTACCCCGTGACTCCCCAGGACCCGGTATGCAGCAAGTTTCCCCATTTGTTCGACAGTCCGTGGTAAGCGCCGCCCTCGAGATACCAATGATTATCGATGAGCGTATAGGCCGTCGTTCCCAGGACGGTACCGCCCAAACTCGCCATCAGCGGCGCGAACGGAACCCCGCCGCTGATCGGGCTGGTCATGAAGCCGTACTGCCATGCGGGCACCGTGTTCCAGACGTCCGAGACGGTCGGGTTGTTGTTCACGGACACGCCGAAGATCCCCGAGGTGCTGCCCAAGGTGTAGTTGTGGGCGTAGCGGATGTCCGTGTTGTCCCACGCCAGGTTGGAAGGCTCAGCCGTCTGCGAATAGGTGGCCTGCCCCATCATCCCGATGTGGTCGGTCAGCCGCCCGGCGAGAAAAATGGAGGCTTGTTGCAAGGCGACGAAGTTGTCGTTGCCATGCATGCCGTTGTAGAAGGGCGTCTGATCCTCGGTCGTGTGCGTGAACGAGGACACGAGCATCGCCGACAAGGGGATGTGAGCCTTGCCGTCGCTCATCGTGTAGCCACTGAGCTTGAAGGCACGGCCAAAGGGCGTCAGTTGCGGGCCGAAGCCACCGACGTGGCAGGCAATACAAGCCTGGCCGGTCTGGCGGGCAAAGGACGGCACGGCCTGTGCGGGCGTGCTCAGCAGCCCGATGCCCAGCAGGGCCAGAACAGCCAACGCGATGGAGCGCCATGCTTGGCGCCAGACCGATCCTGGCGCGCTAGACACGCAAGGCGCGACGCCGAGTGCTGAGGGTTTCATGATGGTTCCTTTCCCTGGGTTTGGGGCAGGCGAAGGTCTACCCTGGAACCATTGTCGAGCGCCTCGGAGTCAAGAAATTGACCTGCATCAAACAGTCGCAATGTTGAATGTTGCGAACGCACATTTCGTCTTGCGCAAGCAACATGCAGGGGCGTGCGCGTTGAACAACGACAACACGCGGCGTTCCCGTTCTACGTTCTATCTAGACACCGGCCCAGCGCACCAGCTCCTGCGCCGGCATCACGCCCGACTGGCGCTTGGCCTCGTGCCCGCCCCGGAACAGCAGCAACGTCGGGATGCTGCGGATGCGGTGACGCACCGAGGCCTGCGGGTTATCGTCCGAGTTCACCTTCACCAGCAAGGCGCGGCCCTTGAGCAGTTTGGCGGCCTGCTCGAACTGCGGCGCCATCTGGCGGCAGGGTCCGCACCAGGGCGCCCAGAAATCGGCGATCACCGGCAGCTCGTTCTTGCTGACGAAGCGCTCGAAGTTGGCATCGCTCAACTCCAGCGGCTCGCCGGTGAACAGGGTTTGATGGCAGCTTCCGCATTGCGGATCGTGCGCCACGCGCTCGGGCGGAACGCGGTTGAGGCTGTTGCAATGAGGGCAGACGATCAGCATGGCGACTCCGGGTTGCATGAACGGCGGATGCGCGGCTGGCGCCGGCATCGACCCAAACCACATGAGGGTGGCGGGGCGAAGTTCAAGCCGCGGGGGGACGTCCACCAGGGCTTTGGACGGCAAGCGGCGGGGCGCTCCCGCTTGGTGTCGCGCGCACCTGCCGTTACAGTAGTGCGAACCTGACGCATGCGAACCCGAGGAGCGACCCAGACATGCCACGTATTGCCTACACCCCCGTCGACCTGGACGAGCCGGCCGATCTGGTGGACGCCATTCGCGCGCGGCGCGGCGGCAAGCTGCTCAACCTCGATCGCATGTTGCTGCACAGCCCGGCTTTCGCGCGCGGCTGGAATGGCTTTCTCGGCGCCGTGCGCACGCAACTCGACCTCGATCCGCTGCTGCGCGAACTCGCCATCTGCACCGTCGCCCTGCTCAATCATGCGCAGTACGAATTCGCCCATCACGCGCCTGAGTTTCTCGCCGCCGGCGGCACCGCGACACAACTCGCGGCCCTGGCCAATGTGCCGCATGCGGTGGACGACGCCGTGCTGTTCTCCCCGGCGCAGCGCGTGACCCTGGCGATTGCCTACGAGATGACCCGGCGGGTGAAGGTGAACGAAGCCTATTTCGCCGCCGCCCGCGCCGCCATGCCGCCGCAGCAGGTGGTGGAGCTGGTGGGCGTGATCGCCACCTACAACATGGTGTCGCGTTTTCTCGTCGCGCTCGGGGTGGACATCGAGACCCCGGCGCAGCCGTCCGAGGCCGGGGTGTTCGAAGCCGCCACCGGCATCTCGCTCGACGACCTCGCCGCACTGCCGCCCAGGGGCCGCGCGTGAGCCTGCCCCTGCGCAGGAGCCCGGGCCCGAGACTGCATCAGCGCCCGCATCTGCAGCGCTCCATCCTGCTAGGGCCATCACCGACCGAACCGGAGTGCTGCCCATGGCCTCGTTGATCCGTCTCGCGTTCGACAATTTCCCGCTCACCCTGCTGCTGCTCGGCGTGCTGCTGGCCATGGCGTCGCTCGCGCTCACGCGGCGCGAGCGTACCCCTGAACGCATTGCCTCCACCTTTCTGCGCTGGTTCCTGCTGTGCTCGGTGGGCCTGAGTTTTTTCGTCAACTTCGTGTTCCACAGCTTTTATGGCGACCTGGCCGCGCGCCTGATCGGCTGGGCACCCAGCCCCTTCCAGTACGAGGTGGGAACGGCCAGCCTAGGCTTCGCGCTGGTGGGGGTTTTCGCCGCGTTCGGTGGCCTCGGTTTACGCCTCGCCGCCGTGCTCGGCCCCGCGGCCTTCCTCTGGGGCGCGGCCATCGGCCATGGGGCGCAGCTGCAGCAAGCGCACGACTATGCCCAGGGCAATGTCGGCGCCATGCTCGGCACCGACATCCTCGTCCCCCTCGTCGGCTTCGCCCTGCTCGCCTGGCAAGCCAAGGCACAGAGCCGACGCAGCGTGTTCGCGCGTTCGCGGCTCTAGGCCGGGTTGATCAACGCCGCGAGCGCCGCCAGTCGCGGCAGGCTGCGCGCGGCGCGGCTGCCATACCAGGAGCACCATTCGCCGTCGATCAGGCGCACCTCGGGGTGCAGGCCACGCGCCGCGAGCAGGGCGCGCGCCGCATCCACATCGCGGTGCTGGAAGCGGTAAGGCTCGGTCGACAGCAGCACCAGATCCACCTCGCGCAGCCAGGGCGCATCCCAGTCGAACACCGGGTAGCGCGCCGCACCGGGTGTGGCCATGCCATCGCCACCCACCACCTCCGGCAGCGTGTTCCAGCCAACGCAGGCCAGGGTGCGCGCGATATAGGTGTCGCGCGCCACGGTCATCCACGGCTCGCGCCAGATGAGGTAGAGCACGCGGCGCGCCGGCCAGGGCTGGGCCGCCAGGGCGGCGAGTTGCGCCTGCAAGGCGTTTGCAAGCTGCAGTGCGCGAACTTTCACGCCGGGCACGCCACCGAACAGTTCGCCCAGCAGTGCCAGCAGCGCAAGGTTGTCAGCCGGCGCCTGCGGATGCGTCACCACCACCTGCGGCACGAAGGCGCGCAGCGCAGCCACGGTTTCGCGCGTGTTCTCGTCCACATTCACCAGCACATGGCTGGGGGCCAGCGCACGCAGGCGCGCGAGGTTCACGTCCTTGGTGCCACCCACCTTGGGTACGGCGCGCACCGCTGCAGCGGGGTGGATGCAAAACCCGGTGCGCGCCACCACTTGCGCTCCCAGGCCCAGATCGAACAGGGTTTCGGTCAAGCTGGGGACCAGGCTGGCGATGCGCGTCTCGGCGCCCGCCGGAGCAAAGCGCTGGCCCAGCGCGTCGACGGCGTCGCGGTTGCCGGAAGGGAATGTGCGGACGGCTTGCATGGACAGATGCGGTGACTGGCGATTGTCGCAAGCTCGTCGGCCCGGGTTTGCGGCCATGTGCCTGCGCGCCGCAGCGACCCACTTCACGGGACAGCAACGGATCGCCGCCTTGCAGCGAAGCGGCGGCGCAAGCCGCCTAGGGCTGATGCGGCTTGTGCGGCTTGCGCGGTTTGCGCCGCTGCCCGGCCATGATGGGGTCGTACCAGGCGCGCGGCAGCACATGCAGCAGCTTGCTCACCACGGCCATCGGCCAGGGGATGGTGGCGTAGGCACGGCCGGACTCGATGACGCGCAGCGCGCGGCGCGCAAAAACGTCTGGCAGCATGAGAAAGGGCATGGGAAAGGGATTGCCCGCCGTGAGCGGCGTGGCGACATAACCGGGGCTGATGGTGACCACGCGCACGCCCGAGCCGCGCAACTCCACGCGCAGGCTCTCCAGCGCATGAATCAGCGCCGCCTTGCTCGCGCTGTAAGCCGCGTGCCCCGGCAGGCCGCGCACTCCGGCCACACTGGCAACGCCCACCAGCGTGCCGTTGCCGCGCGCGCGCATGGGCGCAATGAAGGGCGCCAACGTGGCCAAGGCCGCCAGCCAGTTGCTGTCCATCACCTCGCGCGCCGCAGCCAAGTCTTCCGGGCGCGCCAGGTCCACGCCATGGCTGATGCCGGCGTTGGCGATGACCACCTGCGGGCAGCCCCAGGCTTGCACCAGGGCGCCGGCTTGCTCGCGCCAGGCTTCGGTTTGCAACAAATCGAGGGCGATGAGGCGAATGCGCCCGGGGTCCACGCCTTGCATGCCCTGCACCCGGGCGCATGCTTCGGCGGTGGCGCGCAAGGCTTCGGCCCTGCGGCCCACCAGCACCAGCCGCCAGCCACGCGCGGCATAGGCCTGCGCGAGCGCCGCGCCGATGCCGCTGGATGCGCCGGTGACGAGAACGGTGGGTGGATGCGTGGCGTCGGTTTGGGCGTTCATGGACGATGTCCTGCTGAAAAAAATCTCAAGGCAGCGAAGGGCGTTCCCGAGTTTCCTTCATCCCCTCGGAGGGCGGGTACCGCACGCGGCGCCCCGGGGCAATCAACCCCCTGCGCCCGCCAGCTTGCCACTCACCTTGCCCTGCATGGCGAAAGTCCCGTCCAGTCCGTTCATCTCCAGGCTGCCGCCGGAGAACACCGTGGCGCCGCGTTGCACCGTGGTCGGCCGGTTCGACGAGAGCCGCTGGGCATTGGGGAAGATGTTGAGGAAGTCGCTGCGCACGGTGAGTTCCGGCGCGCCGGGCACGGAGCGATGCACCACCGCGTCGCCGAGCAATTGCACATTGCTGGCGTCGGCGTTGCTGATGCCGTTTTGCGCCTGCGCCGTGGTCATCACGCCTTGCGGGCTCAGGGCGCGCAACACCGGCGCGGTGATGTGCACGGTGTTGTTGCCGGGGATGTGCTGCATCGCCGCGCCGCTGAGCTGGACGGTGAGCTGGCCCTGGGCGTTGAACGAGCTGGTGTGAAAGTCGTGCAGGAAATAATCGGGCTTTTGCGGCGGCTCGGGCGCACCGCCTGGGCCGTGTCCGGCATGCATGGCCTCCCGCGCCACCCACCAGCTGAACGCCGCCAGCAGCACCATGAGCAGCGGCGGCAGGAAGGTGGACATGCGGCGCCACAGGCGCATCCAGCGTGACATGGTGTCAGCCCCGGGCAGGCGAAGACGGCACCGCCGGCTTCGGCAGGCTCTCCTCCTCGCCAGCGATGGTCCGTTCGAGCAGGCGGCGGTACGCGCCTTGCGCCACCAGCAGCAGATCGCAGATCTCGCGCACCGCGCCGAAACCGGCCGCAGCCGCCGTGCGGTAATGCACCCGCGCCAACACTTCCGGATGCGCCACGGGCGGGCAGGCGGCGAGTTGCGCGCGCACCAGCAGGGGCAGGTCGGGCCAGTCGTCACCCATCACGGCGGCCTGCTCCCAGCTCAGACCCAGCCCGCGCAGAATGCCTTCGGCCCCCGGCAGCTTGCGCGACTTGCCGAGCACGGCATGGGCCTCCAGCCCCAGCTCGCGCAGACGCTCGCGCAGCGGTGGGCTGTCGCGGCCCGACACCACCACCGGCAGCACGCCGCTTGCGGCCAGCAACCTGAGGCCGTGGCCGTCGAGTGTGGAGAAGCGCTTGATGACTTCGCCGCCCTCGCCCACCAGCAGATCGCCGGGGGTGAGCACGCCGTCGACGTCGAGCAGCAGCACGCGCACGGCCTGCGCCCGCAGCAGGACTTCGGCGTCGAAGTTCAGACGCGGGCGGGTATCGAAGGCGGCAGGGGTTGGCGTCATGGCTGGCTCGGGCACTAACACCACCTTGGCGGCGAACAGGTCGTGCATGTTCAGCGCGCCGATGGGCTGGTTGTGCGCGTCCACCACCAGCATCTGGTTGACGCGGTGCTGCTCCATCATCTGCACCGCCTCGACGGCCAGCGCGCCCTCGCCGATGGTGCGCGGGTTCGGGTGCATGGCCTGGCCGGCCGAGAGTTGGCGCAGGTCCACGCCGCGTTCGAGCAGGCGGCGCAAATCGCCGTCGGTGATGACGCCGAGCAGCGCGCCGGCATCGTCCACCACCGCGGTCATGCCCAGGCCCTTGCGCGTCATCTCCAGCAGCGCGGCGGAGAATGGCGCGGCCTGCCCGACGCGCGGCACGGCGTCGCCGGCGCGCATCACGTCGGCCACATGGGTGAGCAGCTTGCGCCCCAGGCTGCCGCCGGGATGGGTGCGGGCGAAATCGTCGGGGCCGAAGCCGCGCGCATCCAGCAGCGCCACGGCCAGTGCGTCGCCCAGCGCCAGTTGCGCGGTGGTGCTGGCCGTGGGCGCGAGGTTCATCGGGCAGGCTTCCTGCTCCACGGCGCAATCGAGGTGGATGTCGGCATGCTGCGCCAGGGTGGAATCGACGCGCCCGGTGATGGTGATGAGCTTGGCGCCCAGGCGCTTGATCAGCGGCACGATGCGCACCAGCTCCTCGCTCTCCCCCGAGTTCGACAGGGCGATGAACACATCGGCATCGGTCACCATCCCCAAGTCGCCGTGGCTGGCATCGGCCGGGTGCACGAAGTAGGCCGGGGTTCCGGTGGACGCCAGCGTGGCCGCCAGCTTGCGCGCAATATGCCCGCTCTTGCCCATGCCCGACACCACCACGCGGCCGCTGCAGGCCAGGATGCAGCGCACGGCCGCGGTGAACGCATCGGCCAGCGGCGGCTGGCCGATGCGCTCGGCCAGGGCCAGCACGGCGGCAGCCTCGATCTGCAGGGTGTTGCGCCCCAGTTGCAGGGCTTGTTCGGGATGGAAGACGGGATTCATCGGGGGGCAGTATAGGCAGCGGGGGCAGCTTGGCGGGTGGCGACTTGCCGGCGCCGCGCGGGCCGGCCCTGGCGCTACTGCGGGCGCGGCGCGTGGAGGCGGTCCTGCGTCTCCACCACGCGGCGCAACCACACCAGCATCAGCACTCCGGGCGCCGAAGCGACCACGGTGAACAGGTAGAAATGCGGCCAGCCCCAGGCTTCCACCAGATAGCCGGTGGCCGGACCGACATACACCCGGCCGACCGCCGACAGCGCCGACAGCAGCGCGAACTGGGTGGCCGAGAAGCGGGTGTCGCACAGCGCTGACAAGAAGGCGACGAAAGCGGCGGTGCCCATGCCGCCGGTGAAGTTCTCGACGCCCACCGCCGCGCCCATCAACAGCAGGTTGGACGGCAGCACCGCCAGCCCCCAGTACGCCAGATTCGACAAGCCCTGGGCGATGCCGAACCACACCAGCGCCCGCCACAAACCCAGCCGCGCCAGCAGCGCACCGCCGAGCAGGGCGCCGACGATGGTGGTGGCCAGACCCATGGTCTTGTACACCATCCCGACTTCAGCCGGGGTGTAGCCGGCACCGCGAATCAGGAAGGTGGTGGACAGCGCCCCGGCAAAGGCGTCCCCCAGCTTGTACAGCACGATGGCGACCAGCAGCGCCACCGCGCCTTGGCGCGAAAAAAACTCGCGCGCCGGCTCCACCACCGCTGCGGCCAGGCTGCGCGGCGGGGTGATGTGGCCGGGGGTGGGCGGCGCGAACAGCGTGGCCAGCATGAGCACGGCCATGAGCATCGCCATCAGCGCGTACATGCCGCGCCAGCCCAGGTATTCGGCCGCCAGCCACAGGCCCAGCCCGCCCGACACCAGCATGGCCATGCGGTAGCCCAGCACGGCCACGGCAGCGCCGGCGCCACGCTCCTCGGGCGGCAGCAGATCGGTGCGGTAGGCGTCGATGACGATGTCTTGCGACGCCGAGAAGAAGGCCACGGCCACCGCCAGCAGGCCCACGGGAACCAGGCGCATCTCGCTGGCAGCCACGCCGAGCGCGGCCGCCGCATGTTCGAGGCCCGGCCAGGCCATGGCGTCCCCCGGCGCCGGAATGCCGACCAGCGCCATCGCTCCGAGACTCGCCGCCAGCGCCGCCTGCATCAGCAGCAGCCAGCCGCGCCGCCGCCCCAGCCAGCGCGCCAGCAGCGGCGGGTGGATGCGGTCCATGCCCGGCGCCCAGAGAAACTTGAACACATAAGCCTGGCCGATGAGCGTGGCGAAGCCGATGGCTTTCAGGCTCACGCCCTGCACCGTCAACCAGGCCTGCAAGGTGCCGGCGGTCAGCGCCAGCGGCAAGCCGGAGGAGAAACCCAGCAGCAGCAACGCGGCCATGCGGCGGTTGCCGAACACCTGGCGCAGCAAGGGCCATGGCGGCGGTTTCTGGGTGACGGCAGGGGCAGGGGCTGACATGCGTGGCGGAAAGGGCAGGCCGTAGCATAGCCTCCGGTCACGCGCGTGCAGCAGCCGCACGGAGCGGCATGCGCGCGGCCGTTCGCAGCCCCCACCGACTCCAGCCATGTCGCCAGCACCCGAGCATCTCTCCACCCCGCCAAGCGCTTTTGCCCAGGACTTCGTGCGCTTCGCCGTCGACAGCGGCGTCATCCGCTTTGGCGCCTTCGTCACCAAGGCCGGGCGCGACACGCCCTACTTTTTCAACGCCGGACTGTTCAACGACGGCGCCAAGCTCGGCCGCCTGGCCGGGTTCTATGCCGACGCACTCCTGGCCAGCGGCGTGGAATTCGACATGCTGTTCGGCCCCGCCTACAAGGGCATCGCCCTGGCGGCCGCCGTGGCCATCGAGCTGGCGCGGCGCGGGCGCAACGCGCCCTTCGCCTACAACCGCAAGGAGACCAAGGACCACGGCGAAGGCGGCAGCCTGGTGGGCGCGCCGGTCGCCGGGCGGGTGGTGATTGTGGACGACGTGATTTCCGCCGGGACCGCCATCGGCGAATCGGTACGCCTGTTGCAGGCCGCCGGCGCCACCCCGGCAGCCGTGCTCATCGCCCTGGACCGGCAGGAAAAAGCCGCGATTGCCGGACAGACCCTGGAGCAGTCGGCCGTGCAGCATGTGCAGACCACCCATGGTTTGCCGGTGGTGGCCATTGCCAACCTCGACGCCCTGCTCGCCATGCTGGGCGCAGCGCAGGACGCGCAACTGACCCAGTGGCTGCCGCAGGTGCGCGACTACCGCGCACGCTATGGCGTGTCTTAGGCCCGACCAAGGCCGTGGGCGTGTCGCCCCAGAGTGACACGACAAAGACTGATAAATCAACCACTTGCTCGTGGAAGGCGAGGCGCTGTCGGGCCGAGGCGACGCCATGGGGGGCTACGGCCTCAGTGAATCTTGTCGAAATGGACGCAATGGTCCGTAGATCCCTGATTTGCAAGTATTTTTCGCGCATGGCATGGAGCTTGCGCCAAGCAGGCCGAGCAGCACTTCCGCTGCTGGCATTCCCAACGAAGGAGCTCGTGATGACGACCAACTCTCGCCTCGGCAAAATCATCCCCGTCACCGGCGCCACGCTGATCGCGCTCGCCCTGAGTGGCGTCAGGGCCCAGGCTGCCGACATGGCGCAAGCCCCGGCCCCGATGCAAACGCCCGCTGCGATGCAGCCTCAAGCCGGGATGCAGGGCCAGGCTGGCGGCGCCGTGCAGGCGCAAGCGCCCATGGAAGGTGTCGCCAAGTCCATGGATGATGCGCTCATCACCACCAAGGTGAAGGCTGAGCTGCTCAAGGACCAGTCGCTCAAGAGCCTGCAAATTCACGTGGCCACGCGCAAAGGCGTGGTCCATTTGACGGGGAACGTCGCCAATTCCAAGGACGCGTCTCGCGCCGTGCAAGTTGCCCAGGCTGTACCGGGCGTGAAAATGGTGATGTCCGACCTGCAGGTCCAGGGCTGAAGCACCGGACCTTCCGTTCCGGCCTCCATCCGCCGCGTTGGTCGGGTGGGGGCCGGACGCGAGGGACGGCGCGGCGCGGCGCGCAGCAACCCTGCCGACCTGAGCCCACGAGCCCATTGGGGGCATGCGCCTTAAAAGAATAGGAATCGTTATCATTTGACTCATCTTGTCATCAACGGTAACGACCCATGCCACGTTTTTCCTTGTCGACCGCTGGCGCGCTGTGCGCCGCCGCCTTTCTCGGCCTCAGTTCTGCCCCCGCCCTGGCCGGCCCGCAATGCACCCGGGAGCCCCCCGCCAAATGGCTGGACGCGGCCAAGTTCCGCGCCGACCTCGAAGCACAGGGCTATGCCATCGCCAAGTTCAAGACCACGTCCGGGCATTGCTACGAGATCTACGGCAAGGACAAGACCGGCGCCAAGGTCGAAATCTATTTCGACCCGGTGGACGGCAGGATCGTCAAGCAGGAACGTCATTGACCGAGCCGGCAGCATGCGGCGCAGACGATCGCATCCCGCTGGCCCTGCGCCTGTACCACTGGGCTCTGGCCGCATCATTCGTCGGCGCCTGGGCACTTGAATCCGCCTGGCGCGAAGCGCATGAGTGGCTGGGTTACACCCTGGCTGGCCTGCTGCTGTGGCGCTTGCTGTACGGCCTGAGCGGTCCGCAGGCTTTGCGCTTCGCCACATTCATCGTGGGGCCGCGCCGGGTGTGGCGCTATGCGGTGGACTTGCGCCACGGCCGCGCCGCGCTGAGAACCGGCTACAACCCCCTGGCCGGCTGGGCCATTGCCGGGCAAATGCTGTTGCTTGGCGCCGTGGCGTTCAGTGGTCATTTGCTCACCACCGACGCATTCTGGGGGGATGAAACGCTGCAGTCGGCCCATGCCCTGTTGGTGGACGGCATGTGGACCATGATCGGCCTGCATCTGGGCGGCGTCACGCTGGCCAGCCTGCGCAGTCGCCGCGTTTTGCCGCTGGCCATGCTCAGCGGGCGCCGCTATCCGCACTGAACGCTCGGCGGACCGCTGGGGGCGCGTTCTCAAGTGCCGCCGACGTAGGGATTGCTGCGGCGCTCTTCACCGAAGGTGGATTCCGGGCCATGTCCGGGAATGAACACGGTGTCGTCGCCCATGGGCCAGAGCCGCTGGGTGATGCTGTCGAGCAACTGCTGGTGATTGCCACGCGGAAAATCGGTCCGGCCGATGGAACCGGCGAACAGCACGTCGCCCACCCAGCAGCGCTTGGCCTCGGGCTGGTGGAACACCACATGACCGGGGGTGTGGCCCGGGCAATGGCGCACCTCGAAGCGCAGCGTGCCCAAGGTGAGCTGGTCGCCGTCGTGCAGCCAGCGGTCGGGCGTGAACGCCTCGGCCGGGGGAAAGCCGAACATCTTGGACTGTTGCGGCAAGCAGTCGATCCAGAACTGGTCGTCCGGGTGCGGACCGACGATGGGCACGCCTGCACGCTTGGCCGCCGCAGCCGCGGCGCCGGCATGGTCGATGTGCGCATGCGTGAGCCACACGCCGCGCAACTTCACGCCCTGCGCCGCAACCTCGGCGAACACGCGGTCGAGGTCACCGCCGGGGTCCGTGAGCACGGCCTCGCGCGTGGCGTCATCCCACAGCAAACAGCAGTTCTGCGCGAAGGGGGTTACAGGAAGAATGCGGTAGTGCAGCATGGGAATCCGATGGTTCGAAAATTCCAGAATACGGCGATACCTGGCTGAACCACGGAACACGCGGCAAAACCTCGTTGGCCCGTTTCACGAGCCTTCGGCTTGGGGGCTGCAAATCCAAGCAGCGTGCTCTGCGCCCGACCCTTGCTGTCCGAGTCGTCCTTCAGTTTGCGGCGCGCCCACGAAAAAACCGGCTGCGGATGGCACCGGCGCCGGCTTTTTTCACACAGGCTGCAGGCCTCAGGCCACAGCCTGGTCACAAGGTTTTTTCTGGCTTTGCGCAACCCGGGCAGTGCGCAGAGGGATGGTTTTCCCGCTGCACGGCGACGCTGTTGATGACCCTGGCAGGAAGGGCGCGGGCGATGCTGTCGAACAGTTCGGGGCCGCCGATCGGGGCCATCTTCAGGCCATTCGGCACCATCACATAGGTGCCTTGCTGGCTGAAGAAGCGAAGCGACACGGTTTCGCCGGCGCCGATGGTCTTGACGCTTTTGAACATGGCTTGCATCTTCGCCAGGTCGGGCTCATAGCCTTTGTAGGCCGCCGCCGACACGCTCTTTTTCACCAGCGCGTCGATGGCTTCGCCGAGTTGGACGCCGCCCATGGGCTTGATGGGGATCAGCCGCAGCTCCTTCATGTTCGCCGTCATGATGGCCGAGTTGGAGGTGGTGTTCTCGGGCACATACAGCGCCGCGGCCAGGCTGTGGCCGGCGAGGTTGACGACGCCGGCGCCGTTGATCCACAGCGGAATGCCGTCAGCGGGTGCCGACTGCTCGACGGACACGCCGCCGACCTTGATCGCGGCGTAGGCGTTGACGGTTGCAAAGCTTGCGGCCAGTGCTGCGGCCAACATCAGTTTTTTCATGGACGACTCCTCGGGTGGTGCCTGCTGACGCAAGCTATATAAGCGCGTGATTATTCACCGACTGCGCGCCAATGACGTGCGTTTTCGCAACAAGCTGTGAGCATCCGCAATCTTGAGGCCCTCTTTCCAGGCAAATCGCATTCGGCACTCGGGAAAATACCGAGGCCGCCAGGCTGCGCTCGGCCCCTCACTGGCTCACGGCGGCGTCTCCGAGCAGGGCGCTCTTCAGGCGAGTTTCAGCAGGATCCTTGCCAAGCCAGATCTTCAGCAGGGCTTTGAAAAAATCGGGATCGGTATAGGGTGCGCCAGCCGGCACACCGTCGATGTCGATGGTCGTTCCATGGTCTGGAACGAAGCGCAGCGTGACGACTTCGCCGGTCTTGAGGTTGCGTTTTTGCGCGAACAAGCCGCCCAGCCGCGCCATGCTGGGAATCAGCCCGCTGAATTCTTCTGCCGAGACGTTGTTCTGGATGCCTTCGGTGAGCTTCTTGCCCAGTTCCGAGCCGGTAACGTCACGCAGCATCACCAGGCGCATTTCCTTCGGCCCCGGCATGTCGAGCGCCATCTGGGCGTTGCTGGTTTTTTGCGGCAAGTAGAGCGCGGCGACATACACCTTGAAAAACAGAAAATAACGCGTCCCCACGCCATTGAGCGGGAGCGTTTTTCCGGCCAATTGTTGGGTTTCGTCCACCGGCACGCCATGAATCTCCAGCGCATGGGCGGCTTGAAGGGTGACGATTTGCAGGGTGACGGCGAACAGTGCAGCAGCAAAAAGGCGCGGGGCGAGGCGGTGGGCGGTCATGGGGTCTCCTGAGTTGTTGGGATAAAAAAGCACGCTCGTTCAGTTTCCGACAAATCGGCCGGCCTGGCAATCCGGACATCACCCAAAAGGCACCACGGCCGATGCAGCCGCCGGCCATGGACTGCAGCCGCCATCCGTGGACCGGAGGCGCCGCAGCGCGAGCCGCCACGCAGTGCGGGTTTGCTACAGTCAAGGTCATCGCGCCAATGGGCCGATCAAGGCTCCCGCACCTTCATGTTCATCCACCGCAAGCATGTTTCCGGTTCCGCAGACCGGGGAGCCTGGCCCTGGCGGCCCGGTGCCCGACTTGCTGACGCCGCTTGAGCGCCACGCGCGCCGCAAGCAGCCCCACCTCGCGGCCGGCCACGGCTGGCCGCAGCGGATGAACCCGGCGGCCACCCCGGCCGCGCCTGAGAAGACGCCATGACCGAACTCGAATTTCAATCCCTGGCCCGCGAGGGCTACAACCGCATCGCGCTGGTTTCCGAGGCTTTCGCCGACCTGGAAACGCCGCTGTCGCTTTACCTGAAGCTGGCCCACCCGACACAGGGCGGGCGCAACACCTTCCTGCTGGAGTCGGTGGTGGGTGGCGAGCGTTTCGGCCGCTATTCCTTCATCGGCCTTTCCGCGCGCACCGAACTGCGGGTGAAGAACGGCATCACCCAGGTGCTGCGCGATGGCGCCGTGATCGAGACCTCCGAGCAGCCGCCGCTGGATTTCATCGAGGCGTATTACGCCCGTTTCAAAGTTGCCCTGCCAGCCGGCATGCCGCGGTTTTGCGGGGGCCTGGCCGGCTACTTCGGCTACGACGCGGCGCGCTACATCGAGCCCAAGCTGATGGCCTCGGCTGCGAAGAACCCCAAGCCCGACCCGCTGGACCTGCCCGACATCCTGCTGCTGCTGAGCGAGGAGCTGGCGGTGATCGACAACCTCTCGGGGCGGCTCTACCTCATCGTCTACGCCGACCCGGCCCAGCCCGAAGCCTATGGCCGCGCCCGCTCGCGGCTGCAAACCCTGCGCGAGCACTTGCGCTATTCGGTCACGGCACCGCCCATGATGCGCAGCACGGTGACGCCGACCGAGCGCGAGTTCGACAAGGCCGACTACCTGCAGGCGGTGGCGCAGGCGAAGGAGTTGATTGCCGCCGGCGACTTCATGCAGGTGCAAGTGGGCCAGCGCCTGCGCAAGCGCTACGCCGAGTCGCCGCTGTCGCTGTACCGTGCGCTGCGCTCGATCAACCCCTCGCCCTATATGTACTTCTACAACTTCGGCGACTTCCAGGTGGTGGGCTCCTCGCCCGAAATTCTGGTGCGGCAAGAAGCGGTGGCGGGCGGCGAGAAAGTCACCATCCGTCCGCTGGCCGGCACCCGCCCGCGCGGCGCCAGCAGCGAGGACGACGCGCGCCAGGAACGCGAGTTGCTGGCCGACCCGAAGGAGCGCGCCGAGCACCTGATGCTCATCGACCTGGCGCGCAACGATCTCGGCCGCATCGCCCAGACCGGCAGCGTGAAGGTCACCGAGGCCTTCGCCATCGAACGCTACTCGCATGTGATGCACATCGTCAGCAATGTCGAGGGCCTGCTCAAGCCGGGCCTGTCGGCGCTGGATGTGCTGCGCGCCACCTTCCCCGCCGGCACCTTGTCGGGCGCGCCCAAGATTCGCGCGATGGAAGTCATCGACGAACTCGAACCCACCCGCCGCGGCCTGTACGGCGGCGCCGTGGGCTACTGGAGCTTCGCCGGCGACATGGACCTGGCCATCGCCATTCGCACCGGCATCATCAAGAACCACTGGCTCTACGTGCAGGCCGCCGCCGGCGTGGTGGCCGACTCGGTGCCCGAGATGGAATGGCGCGAGACCGAGGCCAAGGCGCGCGCCGTGCTGCGCGCTGCCGAGCAAGTGCAGGAAGGGCTCGACGGTTGAGGCCTTGTTGGGGTGGCCCGGGGCTGCTGCTGCCTCAGCCCGCCAGCCTGGAGCCGGCCTGAGAAAGCGCCCGGCCGCCCGAAGCGTTCTCACCTCCTCGGGAGGCGGCTGCCGCGGCGCGGCGGCCTGGAGGCCGTCCTCTGCCCGCGTCTGCAAAAACCGTGGGCGCGGACTAGCATCGACCTCCTTTGTTGCCGCTGCGGCGCCTCGACGTTCCTGGCCGCGCGGCCCAACCTGGAGACTTGCATGAAACTGTATTTCAGCCCCGGATCCTGTTCCCTCTCGCCCCGCATCGTGCTCAGCGAACTGGGCTTGCCGGCCGACATGGTGAAGGTGAACCTGCAGACCAAGGCCTTGGACGGCGGCGGCGATTTCCGCGCCATCAACCCCAAGGGCTATGTGCCCGTGCTGCAGCTCGACGACGGCAGCATCCTCACCGAAGGCCCGGCCATCGTGCAGTACCTGGCCGACCGCAAGCCCGAAGCCAAGCTCGCCCCGGCCAATGGCACGATGGAGCGTTACCGCCTGCAGGAGTGGCTGAACTTCATCTCCACCGAGTTGCACAAGCAGTTCAGCCCGCTGTTCAACCCGGCCTCCACCGATGCGGTGAAAGAGGCGCAAAAGCAGCGCCTCGGCGAGCGCTTCAACCTCATCAGCCAGACCCTCGCCAAGCAGGACTACCTGCTGCCCTCCGGCTTTTCCGTGGCCGACGCCTACCTCTACACCGTGCTGACCTGGGCCGGCACCACCGGCCCCGCGCTCACGAGCTGGCCGGCGCTGCAGGCCTTCATGACCCGCATGCAAGCCCGTCCTGGCGTGGCCGCGGCTCTGGCGGCAGACCGTGATGCGAAGAAGGGCTGAGGTGCAAGCCTAGATGACGATCCGCCCCCGCGCAGCCGACGACGCGAGTTTGTTTTGAGTCGACGTCCTCGCGCTCCCAGCACGCGGGCGGGCCGCCATCGGAGCGCCTTGGAGTGCTGGCGATGAGCAGTCAAGTTGCCATCCCGGGTTCGGGCGCCGCCAGAACCGGCGGCCTGTTGGCCGGCAATCTGGCGAGCAGCCTGCTGTGGACCACGCAGCCGCTTGCCATTGGCCTCGCGGCGGCCAGCGTTCCGCCCTTGCTGCAGGCCTCGGTGGCGACCACCTCGGCGCTGTTCCTGGTGTGGCTGTGGACGCGCTGGCGCAATGTGCCGGTGTTCGCGCAGGACGACACCCTGGCGCCCGGCGCCCTGCTCGGCCTGTTGTTCAGCGCCCGGCTGGGACTGATGTATTTCGCCTTGGCGCGCCTGCCGGTGCCGCAGGCCGTGGCGCTGGTCTTCGCCGCGCTCGTGGCGGCGCAAGCCTGCCTGAGTCTCTGGGGCGCGCTCGGCCGGGGGAACCGGCTGCATTCCCGGTCGGCGCGGTCTGGCGTGAAACTGCTGGCCGGGCTGGCGCTGGCGGCGGCTGGCTTGCTGCTGGCCGCGCACGCGGCAGCGGCCGATGCCGTCACCGCCGCCCTGCTGGCTGGCGGAATCTGGGCGGTGGAGGCCTGGGTTGCACGCGGCCCGAGGCTGACGCATTGCGGCGGCGAGAAAATCCTGTTTTATCAACTCATCGGCGCGGCGGTGGTGCTCCCCGTGGCTTCGGTGGCGGCGGGCGAGAACTGGCTGATGCAACCGAGCAGCATCGGCTGGGCCGCACTCGGCGCGCAGACGCTGCTGGGTGGCCTGGCCTTGCCGCTGCTGTGGTTTGCGCCCGGCGTCGCGCAACGTCCCAGGCCCTTGGCCACGCTGATGCGGCTCGCGCCGCTGGCCACGGTGCTGCTGGTCTGGTGTTTCAACGCCTGGATTGCACCAGGTCTGATGCCTCAGCCGAATGACTCGGTGCTGGCCGCCTGCCTGCTGCTGACCGCCGCTGCCTGGTTCACCACACGCCGGGAATGAAGCGCCGGGTGCGCTGGGCGTACGCCGTGTAATCCGGCCAGCGCTGGCGCAGCAGGCGCTCTTCCAGTGCCGCCTTGAAATTGAGCACGATCAGCAGCGCCAACCAAAGGCCGGCCTGAACCAGGCTGTGCGACCCCACCGCCACCCCCGCCATGCCCAGCAGCAGTGCCACGTACATGGGGTGGCGCACCCAGCCGTAAGGCCCGCCGGTGATGAGTTGGCCCCCGGCCTTGGGCTCGGGGCGGATGTTGAAATTGCCCGGGCGGTTGTAGGCGAACACCCATAGCCCGAGCGCGGTGGCGGCGATGCCCAGGGCGATGGCGAGCGCTTCCCAGCGCCAGTCGGCGGGCCACAGCACCATGGCGGCAATCAGCACGAACTGCGCCGCGACCCACAGGCGCGACTGCAGACCAATCGGCAGGCCGATGTTCAAGGCGCCGCCTGCGCTTGGGGTCCGTCAGCGGCGGCAACGTCGCGCCGCTTGAACATGCCCCAGCCCTTCATGGTCAGGACGCAGTCGCCATGCTGGTTGAACAACTCCCAGTGCGACTGCACCAGACCCAGGTGCGGCTTGCTGCGCATCGGTCGCGTCTCCAGCACCGCCATGCGCAGGCTGAGGGTGTCGCCGGGATGCACGGGTTTCAGCCAGCGCAACTCGTCGATGCCGGGAGCGCCCTGGCTGGTGGTGCGCAGCAGGTAGGCGTCGCACATCAGGCGCATGGCGATGGCGCAGGTGTGCCAGCCGCTGGCGACGAGGCCGCCGAACAGGGAATGCTTCGCCGCCTCCTCGTCCACATGAAAAGGCTGCGGATCGAACTGGCGGGCGAAGTCGAGAATGGCTTCGCGGCTCACGGTGGTGCTGCCGCAGTCGGTGACATGGTGGGGGGGAAAGTCTTCCCAATACAAAGTGCCCCCAGGGTCGTCGCGTTGCGCCACCCCGCCCCCCGAGGGGGTCAAGGAAACTTGGGGGCGGCCCGGCGTTTCCTCGCGCGTGCCCCCAGGGTCGTCGCGTTGCGCCACCCCGCCCCCCGAGGGGGCCAAGGAAACTTGGGGGCGGCCTGGTGTTTCCTTGCGTGTGCCCCCAGGGTTGGGCGGAGTGGGTGTGGTGGTCGTGTTCATGCAGCGATGGTAGGACCTGTTGCGCGGCACCATGGCTTCCCCCGGACAAACCCCCTTCACCAAGGTGAAGGTCGTCCGTTCACAAATTTTCACATTTGCGCGCGCGGCAGAAACGGCAATCTTGAATCCAGCGCCGTCCACGGTGCGTATGCCCAACATCGTGCTCGGAAACAGACCTTCGAACCGGCACCGCGCACGGCCCACTTCCCTGCCAGGGGAGGTCAACCACTGACAACTAGGAGCGGGAGTATGGAAGTGGAAGCAAATCGCTGGAAGAAAACCCTGACAGCCACGGCCATTGCGGTGCTTGGGGTGTGGGGGATGACGAGTGCGCACGCACAAGGCAGCCGCTTGCTGGCCACCAGCGGCGTCACCGAAGTTGGCGGATCGACCGGCGGGGGCATCGTGCCCTGAGCGGTGATCTCCAGCTACGACACGGGCGACGAAGTCGGCGGCTCGGCCTCCGGCACCTTCGCGCGCGTGCCCAACTACTCCCTGAGTTCGCTGGGCGCCTCCGTGGGCATCCACAACCGCCTGGAAATCTCCGTGGCGCACGAAGTGCTCAACGTCAACCTGGGCGGCCTGTCCAATCTCAGCGTGCTGGGCAACCAGGCCGGCGGCCTGGGCGTCGTCGCCGCTCCCAAACCCACATCAACCTGGGCAACCAGACCATCAGCATGGACGTGCTGGGCTTGAAGGCCCGCCTGTTCGGCGACATCCTGTACACCCAAGTCCCGGTGGGCATCAAGTACAAGAAGAACAACGACTTCAACAGCAACTTCTCCGGCCTGGGCTTGCCCGGCACGATGAAGGACGTGTTCGCCGCCTACTTCCCCAACAAGAGCCTGTCGCTCACCGCCGCCTACGCCGATCTCGGGCCGCTGCCCTTTCAGGCCAGCAACAGGGGCGTGTACTTGTCGCTCAACATGGCGTGGGCGCGGGGCGTACACATCACACAGGCCCCCCGAGCCCATGCTGCATCCGACCTCACACAGGAGTTATCCCCATGAAACTGCAGTCCTCCACCCTGGCGCATGCCCAGATGGCCTCCAGCCCCACGCTGTATGAGCAGCTCGGCGGCAAACCGGCCATCACCATGGTCGTGCACGACATGCACCAGTTGCTCAACGTCCTGGCGCCGATGGAGCCGGACGTGGTGCGCAAGTAAGGCCGATCGGGCCGGCGCATCCTGCCCCGGCCCGGTTCACGCCCTCCAGGAGCCTGAATCATGAAACCCACAGCCCAACTCGCTGCATCCGACAATGCCCAGCGCCGCGCCTTCTTGCGCAGCGGCGGGCTGTTCCTCGCCTTGCTGACGACCGGGGCCGTGCTGGCCAGCCGTCAGGCACGGGCCGATGACGGCATGCTCAGCCAGGCTTCGGTGCATTACCAGAAGATGCCCCGCGACGGCCAGAAATGCAGCGACTGCGCGTATTTCATCCCCGGCAAAACCGCCACCGCCGCGGGCAGCTGCCGCTTGGTGGACGGCACGGTGCATGCGGTTTTCGTCGTGAAGCCCATTGCGCGCGGCTCAAGCGCGTTGAGGCCGCACCACGGCCACCATCATCGCGACTCCAAGTTTTAGGCGAGAGTCTCTTCGTGCCCGCGCTTGCGGGCTTTTTTCTTCATTCATCCCTGCGGCATGAGCTGCTGCCGGTTCTGTGGACACCGCCCTAAGCTTTGTGAGCGTTCTCGAACACATCGGCACTGGCCTGCTTGCATGCACCGTTCGTTGATCGACAGCGCCGAGGATGGCTCGTGCGCGCAGGCGGGCGCCAAGGAAGCGCTGGACTGGCGCGCGGATCGGCCCAGGCGGCCTGCGGATTCGGCGTGGGCCCAAGCGAGAACATGTTGCAAACGCCGATGGTTGCGCCATCGCGCATCCGCGCGAACATCGTCAGTGTCAAATTTGGGCAACAATGCATGCCTCTTGACGGGGCCCCTGACAGGGCGGCGATTCGCCTCTCACAATTCATTGCACTCTTTTACCAATAAGGGTTTGACCTGATATATTGCGCCGCAGCAAAATTGATCTATCGCAACCTTCTCCGCATCCTCCCATGTTAGACGCGACAGTCGCACAGCGCATTCTCAAACCGGGTGAAATCCTGATTCTCGGTCGCACCCACGAGGGTAGCCAGTTTCGGCCGAGCGATTGGGCTGAACGCCTTGCCGGAGTGATGGCGCAATTCCGACCAGCGGAATCGAAGCACCAGGAAAGGCACCTGTGTTATTCGCCCTATTGCATGCCCACCCTGGTGGACGGCGTGCGTTCTGTGGTCCTGAGTCGCGCCTTGGCTGAGATCGAGCCCATGGCCTACCAGTTCGTTCGCAATTTTGCGCGCGACAACAACCTGGAAACGGTCGAAGCCTGCATCGTCGAGTTCGACGCTGCAGGCTCTGCCGACCAGAGCGATGCCGATGACGGCTCGCTCGGCGGACGCCGCGCGGCCTAGACTTCAAGCTTCGTCGCTGGGTTGAAACGGCCCAGGCGGTCAGCGCGCTCGCGCTCGAAAACCACAAAAAATGTCTGCCCCTGGCGGCGTTGCGCTGCCAGGGGCTTTCCCCAACCCACAAGGAGAATCCTGGATGCGCATCGGCGTTGTTGCTGAGAGCTTAGGAGGAGAGCGGCGGGTGGCGGCCACACCCGAGACCGTCAAGAAGCTGGTGGCCCAGGGCCACACCGTGCT